>JAGLDW010001274.1 GCA_023145395.1 Lentisphaeria bacterium
CGGCGAATATTACCGGGCGACGAACGAAACAAAACTCGGAGACCACGACCTCGTGGATCTGGCTGCACGCTGCATCACAGCGCAGGTCTTTACCGAAGAAGAGCATGAGAACGGCTTAGCCTACTCCGCGCTCGGCTTATTATCTTTCGGCCCTGCAAAGGATCGAAACCAAGTATGGGAGCGCCTACTCGACCCGACTCGCGAGCAGCTCGACAAGCAGCTACTCGAACGTAGCGACTACGAAAACCACTTTCAAAGCTTCAACATCGCCAAGGCGGTGACACGCTTTAGCCTCGGCCTCTCTAAGAAGGACGAAACCGGCCGCCTCATCGACCGCTTCCTAGAGCGCATCGAGTCCACCTCGTCCACTGGCTACTTCGACGACGCTGGCGGCATCGAAGGCAAGTTGAAGGGCGCATTCGACATCTACGGTGTACAGAGTTTCGTCTTCATCCGCCAAGCTCTACAGCTACACGCAAATCTCCACCTTCGCGAACGCAAGCTCCCGAGCCTGCGTACATTCTCCGAGAAATACCTCAAACTCATCCCTGATCTTGCACGTCAAGACGGCACAGGATTTGCCTACGGTCGCGCACTCGGCGCTTACGGACAGATGCACTGCATCAGCCTCGTTCTGCAAGCACTCCGCGATGGATGGATCTCGAACAGCCAACGCGATCTGTACACAGACACCGTGCGCCGCTTGTTCATGAATTTCTTCGCGACTTACCTCGACCAAGAGCATGGCTACCTAGTCATCCGCGACGAAGAGCGCAGCACCGTCCCTTACCATACCACACGTATGGCAAACTTCGACGCCGCTCGCTACCTCTGCCAATGGGCACGTCTCGCACGCGCCACAAAGGGCAGCGCCGCTCCAGCGGCACCCGTCCCATCACGCAAGGTCGCTCGCTACATCAGTTTCGACAAGTCGCAAAAGAAGGAGCAAGGCCTCTTCGTTTATCAAGACCCCGATTCCGGCCTCGCCATCCAATTGCCACTCATCGCTTCAGGCGAACAAGGCAAAGGCACCTCCGACTATCTAGCCTTCCCGCACTCACCCGGCATCTTCGACTGGCCTGTCAACAAATATTTGCCCATCATGATGCCCGAACTCACATTCGGCGACAAAGTGATCGTGCCCGCTTTCTACGGTAAAAATTGCACCACCTCCATGGGAGCGCGCAACTCACTCGTATTCAAATACGACCAGCCCGAGCTCATCACAAAAGATGAAGTCGTCGTGCCTGGCCTCGGCAGCTGCAAAGTTACGTGGTCCTTCAAGGGCGGCACCATCAACTGTGAGTTCAACTTCACAGTGAAACAACAAGTGCAACTCGACCGCATGCGCTACGTACTAGCCATCGCCGCACCGCACGC
>JAGLDW010001275.1 GCA_023145395.1 Lentisphaeria bacterium
GCTCGCCGGGGCGATCGGCCCGCTAGTCGTGCCGTACTCGCCGAATAAGACGAGTGCCAGAGACCGATTCCAGGCGCCATCGACGAGTCATCTGTTCGGGACGGACAAATACGGGCGTGACGTGTTCGCCCGGGTCGTGTCGGCTGCGCGAATTGACCTGTTGATTGGCCTCGGATCGATCGTGCTGGCGTTTGCCATTGGCACGGTGATCGGGTCGATGGCGGCGTACTTCAAGGGAGCGGTTGACGCGGTGTTGATGCGGATAATGGACATGATTAAGGCATTTCCGCAATTCATCCTTGGGATGGCACTAGTCGCTGCCCTTGGCCCGGGGGTTCGGAACCTCGTGGTGGTGATTACTGTGATCATGGTGCCCAGCTTCGCACGGATGGTTCGCAGCCGCATCGTGACGTTGAGAGAGATGCCGTACGTCGATGCGGCGCGAACCGGCGGGGTGCCTTGGTGGAAAATAATCTTTGTGTACCTTATCCCTAATAGCCTGGGGACGCTGATCGTTGTTGCGGCGCTCAACGTGAGCTACGCGATGCTCGACGCGGCAGGCCTTAGCTACCTTGGCCTCGGTGTCCGTGCGCCGCAGGCGGAGTGGGGCATGATGATCAGCGAGGGGACCAAGCAGATGCTGAGCGGCTACTGGTGGATTAGCGTCTTCCCGGGACTGGCGCTGTTTGTCTCGGTGCTCGGGTTCAACCTGTTGGCTGACGGTCTCCGCGACATCTTTGATCCGAAAATGAGGCGATGATGACGGACATCCTTTCTGTGCGAGATCTGACTGTTCGTTTCTTCACCTACTATGGTGTGGTTCATGCTGTGAACGGAGTGTCGTTTTCGGTGCTCCCGGAGGAGACCCTCGGAATCGTCGGAGAGTCCGGGTCGGGCAAGTCGGTGACGGCATTGAGCATCATGGGACTGGTGGAGAAGCCTGGTTATGTCACTGGCGGGTCGATTCAGCTTGGGGAGCGTTCCTTGCTCAAGCTTTCCGCTAAAGAGTGGCTTGACGTCCGAGGAAGGGAGATCACGATGTGCTTCCAGAATCCGATGCGCGCCCTTAACCCACTGATGAAGATCGGGTACCAGTTGATGCGGATCCACCAGGCGCACCAGTCTTCTTCGAAGCACGACGCGGCTCGCAGAGCGGTGGCGTTGTTGAAGCAGGTGAACATTGCCGATGCCGAGCAACTGATGGATCGCTATCCGCATCAGCTGTCGGGTGGGATGAGTCAGCGGGTAATGGTGGTGATGGCGCTGATCTGTGGGCCGCGGCTGCTGATCCTCGATGAGCCGACGACCGGGCTTGACGTGACGGTCCAGCAACAGTTGCTCAACCTGCTACGGGAACTGCGGACATCGACCTCTGCTTCCCAGATGATAATCACTCACGACCTTGGTGTGGTGGCCAACATATGCGATCGGGTGGTTGTCATGTACGGAGGTCGGGTTATGGAGACGGCACCAGTAGAGGTGCTATATGGTTCGCCGAAGCACCCGTATACCACTGCGCTGTTGCAGGCGATTCCTCAGGTGGATGCCAAGACCGATCTGACTCCCATTCCGGGGTCGGTGCCTGAGCCGCTAAACATGCCGACCGGCTGTCCGTTCCATCCGCGCTGTGCCCACGCCATGCCGCGCTGCTCGGAGGTTGTTCCGGCGTTGGTCCCGCTGGCGGAGCGTCACGAGGTTGCGTGTCACCTGTTGACGAAGGGAGATGACCATGTCAACTTTGATTGAGGCAACGAACCTCGTCAAGCACTTCTCGGTCAGGGGGGACGTGCCGTTTCGATCACAGACTGTGTACGCGGTGGACGGGGTTAGCTTCACCGTCGAGTCGGACAGTTCGATCGGCATCGTCGGGGAGAGCGGTTCGGGGAAGACGACCATTGCTCGGTGTCTCGTACGCCTGTACCGTCCGACCTCGGGAGACGTGCTATTGGAGGGGCGGAGCATCCAAGGTCGATCGGGGCTCCATCAACTTCGCAAGCGGGTGCAGATGGTGTTCCAGGACCCCGGCGGCTCGCTCAACCCACGATTTTCCGCCGAGCGAAGCATCTGCGAATCCCTACGCCACCTTGGTATTGCTCGGGGACGCGGGGTCCAGAGCATGGCGCTCGAGCTGCTCGAACAGGTCGGCATCAGGCCGTCGGATGCACGCAAGTTGCCGCACCAATTCAGCGGAGGACAACAGCAGCGCATCGCAGTGGCCCGGGCCCTTGCCCCGAAACCGGATGTGTTGATCCTCGACGAACCGACCTCGGCTCTCGACCTGTCGCTACAGGCCCAGATCATCGCGTTGTTGGTTAATCTGCGCCAAGAGTTTGGTCTGACCTACGCGTTGATCACCCACGATCTTGCGGTTGTGCGTCAGCTGTGCGACCGGCTTCTCGTTGTCTATCTGGGAAAGCCGGTTGAGATGGGAGGGGCAGGCGAGATTCTGTCGGAACCGATGCATCCGTACTCTCGGGCGTTGATCGGATCGGTGCTACATCCCGATCCGGCAATACAGGACATCAATCCGCCGTTGATCGGAGAGATTCCCAGTCCTATGAAGCCGCCGAGTGGTTGTCGCTTCCATCCACGGTGCGTGCAGGCTGTTCCTAAATGTCGAACGATGGTGCCCGATGCAAACTCGGTTGGTGATCGAGACATCTGGTGCCATCTCTGCGGTACATCTGAGTCGAGCAACGGCAGCGAACGTGTAGAGAACAATCAGAATGAAGGGGGAGATACGAAATGACTGAGACCATGAAGGCGATCGTATGGGACGGCGGAAAGTGGCCGGCGGGGATGGAACTGAAGGAGTTTCCTCGGCCGACACTGCGACCGGGATGGGTACTGGTGAAGAACCGGGCCGCCGGAATCTGTGGTTCGGACTTGCATTACCTCGGGGGACAGACTCGACATCTCATTCCGGACAAGAACCTCCCCGCGGTCCTTGGCCACGAGAACGCGGGCGTCGTGGTAGCTCTAGGCCAGGGTGTAGGCGGTCTGCAGCCAGGAGATCGCGTGGCTGTGGAACCGCTCCACGGCTGCCGAGAGATCGGGCGGATACCTCCCTGTGAAGCCTGCCAGGCAGGCCATTACGAGCTTTGTGAGCATCACCTGACGCACGTGGGGATTCCGTTGGTAGAGATGTTGCCGGGCGGGTACGGTGAATACTCGATCGTCCACGCCAGCAAAGCCTACAAGATGCCGGACAACGTCTCGTTCGAAGACGCGGCGCTGCTCGACGTGATGGCGGTCGCGGTGCACGCGCTTGGTATCGCGAAACCGATTCCTGGGATGTCGGTTGCGGTGCTTGGCAGCGGCGTCATTGGGATCGACATCATCCAGTGCCTCAAGGCGTGGGGACTGACCAAGATCATCGCTACTGCCAAGTACTCGTTCCAGGCCGAGGCGGCGCGGAAGGCGGGAGCGAGCGACGTGATCCTGCTCGAAGGCGACGTCGAACCGGTCGAGGAGGTTCTGCGTCTTACCGGTGGCCACGGTGTGGATCAGGTGTACGAGGGGGTCGGCGGCAAGACGGACGTGATGAACGAGGGAATCCAGATGTGTCGAAACGGAGGGCAAGTTGTCATGACTGGCATCTTCGACGGCGAACGTCCGATCGACCTGCTGACAATGCTGTTTCATTCAATCTCGATCCTATCGTCGAACAGCTACTCGATCACCGGAATGAAGTCCGATTATCGAATTGCGCTGGACCTGCTGGCTGCGGGCCAAGTGACCCACGACTTTGTGGTGACCCATCGATTCGCGTTGGAGGAGTTCGACAAAGCGATTGCCACCGCGTTCGACAAGAAGGGGAGCGAGTGCCTGCGGGCAATGTTCATCCATGACGAATCATAAGAAAAGGAGAGACGAAATGGCCAAGCCACAACGAAGCGACTTCACCGTGTCGGGAACCGGGTACCGATGGGAGGCGACCCTGTTTCTCACGATGTGGGAGGAGATTGAGCGACGGTACGGTCGGGATGCGGCCCGCGAGATCAGCGTCGAGGCGATGCACAAGGCAGGCGTCCGTTTCGGGGGAGCGATGGCGGATGTCTGGGGCAGCAGTGACCTTGCGTCCCTGAAGGACGTGTGGGAGACGCTGTATGGCGTATCGCCGGAGAACGAGTGGGACGGAAAACGGTTTGTGGTGCACGGAAACAAGTGCATCATCAACGATACGTTCGATATGTACCCGATCCCGGCTGACCTGCGGGATGAGCTGAATCGAATGTTTTGCTCTGGTGATCAAGCGTTCGTGGAGGGGTTCAATTCCGACATCCGATTCTCGTTTGCGGGACGCATCCTGCGAGGAGACCCGGTTTGCGGTTGGGTGATGGAAACGCCAGCCGACGAAGCCTAACGGCGGAGAGAGGAACCATGAACTACACGAACCCTGAAGAACAGCATGTGCTACGCGTCGATCTCACGACCGGCGAGCTGCGGCTGGAAGTGATCGATGTTGAGGACGTCCGCCGCTTCCTTGGTGGGCGAGGAATTGCTGCAGCGCTGCTGGCGAGGGCAATCGATCCGCCGGTGGACCCGCTGTCTGCTGCCGCGCCGTTGATTTTCTCGATGGGCACGCTCACTGGTACGAACGCCCCGATGAGCGGGCGTTCGAATGTCACCTTTGTCAGTCCTGCTACCGGCTTGTACTGCAAGGCGAATGTTGGCGGGCACTTCGGTCTGTACTGCCGGATGAACGGGATCGACTTCATCGTCGTTCACGGTGCGTCGGAGACCCCGGTGACACTGTCGATCGGGCCGTTGGGAGCCGAGATTCGTGATGCGACTTCCATCTGGGGTGACAGGGTTCGCGCTACGACCCGCTCCCTCGAGAAGGCATCGGACCGGCCAGTCAGCGTTGCCTGCATCGGACCGGCTGGCGAGCACGGCGTTCTTTACGCATCGATCATGTCGTCGTTTTACAATGCCACCGCACGGGGCGGCGGCGGGGCAGTGATGGGGAGCAAAAGACTCAAAGCGATCGCGGTGGAGCGTCCGAGCGGAATAATCCGCGTGGCCGATTCGGACGGGTTTCAACGAATCCAGCGGGAGATGCGCGAGGACCTATACGCCGATTCGATGGCCGACAGCTACTACACCTACGGCACCGCCGCGTCGGTCGACGTGATGAACGAGACGAAGACCCTGCCTTCGTACAACTTCCAGCGGGGCAGCATTGACACGATCGAGCAGCTGACGAGTCAGTATTGGAACGAAACGGGGTTGCTTAAGCGTCGCGTCGGCTGTGCCTCATGCATTTACAGTTGTCACCGGTTCATTCGCATTGACGAGGGGCCGTACGCGGGAGCATGCTCGGGTGGGCCAGAGTACGAAACCGTAAGTTCTCTCGGGTCGGGTCCGGGGGTGTCCGACATCGGTGCGGTGCAGCGAGCCAACGAGCTGTGCAACGATCTCGGCCTCGACACGATTTCTGCTGGTGGAACGATCCAGTGGGCGATGGAGACGTTCGAACGCGGCTTACTTTCCCCGGAGCAAGCCGACGGGATCGACTTGCAGTTTGGAAGTGAACAGGCGATCACTGAGCTACCTCGGAGGATCGCCTATCGTCAGGGCATCGGAGATCTGCTCGCCGACGGAACCCGCCGGGCGGCCAAGCGGATCGGGGGCGAGTCGTGGAAGTGGGCTGTCCAGGCGCGCGGGCTTGAGCAGAGCCGGGTGGAAACGCGCGGCGCGATGGGCTACGCCCTTGCATTTGCGATGAATCCGCGGGGGCCAGATCACCTGCACACTGAGTGTCTGGCCGAATTTGGCATGACTCCTGAGATGATCGGACTGATCGAGAAGATCACCGGCGATGCGAAGTATGCCCGCCCGGACATCACTGAGAAGCGGCCGGAGATCGTTCGCTATCATGAGGACATCTATGCCGTGTCGGACGCCCTAGGGCTGTGCGCGTTCATCACCACGGCGGCCTATGGGGGAACGCCTCAGCGGTGCGCGGAGCTGTTCGAGGCATTCACTGGCTTGTCGACGAGCGCTCAAGAAATCATGTTGGCAGGGCGACGGATTATTACGTTGGAGCGTCTGATCAACCTGAGATTGGGATGGACTGAGAACGCGGGCGATTATGCGCCGTGGCGACTGATGAATGAGAGGCAGGAAGACCTGTCGTTCGCGAACCCGATCCTTGACGTCGAACGGATGACGGGGATGGTACGCGAGTACTACGGATTGCACGAGTGGGAAGAGAAGACTGGCGTTCCGACGGCAGCGGTAGTTCAAAGACTCGAGCTGGAGGAGTTTGCCCATGCATCGTAACGAAGCGATGGACGGATACCAACTGATGATTCCGGGACCGATCCAACTCTCATCGGATGTAATTGAGGAGATGGTGCGCCCGATGGTTCCGCATTACGGAACCGACTGGACGGTCTACTACAAAGACACTCTCAATTTGTTACGCCGGGTGTTCCGGACCGAAGGGGACGTGTTTCTCATCCCCGGATCAGGGAGTGCTGCGCTCGACGCCGCGATTGGGAGCTGTCTTGGGCCGAGCGATCGGGCCCTGATCCTGTCGAACGGTTGGTTCGGCCAGCGACTGGCGGAGATCGCTAGTAGCCACAGCGACAACATAGTGGTTGCCGAGCTATCGGTCACCGAACCGATCGATCCAGCGGACCTGGAGACGGCGCTGGACGACGCGGGAGATGTCCGTTTTGTCGCTGTTGTACACAGCGAATCGTCGAGCGGCCTGCTTAACCCGGTGCATGAGCTGGCGAAGGTGTGTCGTCGTCGCGGGGTCTTGCTGCTAGTCGACGCGATCTCGTCGGTCGGGGGCGTTGAGTTGGCCATGGACGAGTGGGGAATCGATCTGTGCGTTGGTGCGTCGCAGAAGTGCCTCGAGGGTCCTCCCGGGCTGGGGGTTGTGGCTGTCGGGAAGAGGGCTTGGCCGGTGATCGACTCGGCTGCGTCGAGCGGCTGGTATCTGAACCTCCAGGTGTGGAAGCGATTCGCCGACGACTGGAGCGATTGGCATCCGTATCCGATTACGATGGCCGTACCTGCAGTTCGCGCCCTGCGGCGCGGTGCCGAACGGATCATTGCCGAGGGACTCGACGAGCGATGCCGAAGGCACCGATCGATGGCAACGCGAGTGCGTGAACAGCTCAGTGCCGCAGGGTTCAAGCCGGTGTTCCCCGAGGAGATCGCCTCCCCCACGGTGGTGGCGCTGCGCGGCCGCGAGGGGTGCTCCGCCGACGAGGTTGTCGATCGGCTGAGGACCGAGCACCGTATCCTGATCGCTCGAGGAATGGGGATCTTCGCTGGGCAGGTGTTCCGGATTGGCAACATGGGGCCTCAAGCCACCGATGCGCAGATGGACGCTTTGCTCGATGCGATCACCGGACTGGCTGGCAATGCGGGAGAGGGGGGGAACAAAGATGAACGATGAACATTGGGTGTGGGAGAGAATCAAGCGGGAGCGGATCATAGCGGTGGCCCGCGGAGACGGGGCGAAGAACCTCGTGTCACTTGCCAAAGCTCTAGGCGATGTGGGTGTCCGGGTGTTCGAACTCACCATGACTACTCCGGGGGCGTTGAACAGTACGCGCGAGCTGTGCGACGCGCTTCCTGATCTCCTGATTGGCGTCGGCAGCGTGATCAACGCGCGGATGGCCGAGAGAGCGATTGCTGCTGGGGCACAGTTCCTCGTTTCCCCGATCTTCGATCTTGGCGTGATGCGTGTTGCCCGAGAGCTAGACACGCCGGTTATCCCAGGCACGTTCACTCCGACCGAAGCTCAGAAGGCGTGGGAGGCTGGTGCCGATGCGGTGAAGGTATTCCCGGCGTCGGTACTCGGGCCGGGGTACCTGTCGTCGATCCTCGCTCCGCTGCCGCACTTACAGCTTGTTCCGACTGGTGGAATCGATCTGGACAACGCGACGATGTTCCTCGACGCTGGGGCGGCGGCACTGGCGATTGGGGGATCTCTCATCGATCGCCAGTCGCTGCAGACTGGGGAGTTTGATGCTGTCCTGGAACGGGCGGCGATGCTCGTCAAGAGGATCGAGCCGTACAGAGAGTAGCGGAAGTCTTGAGAACGTGAACGATCGGAGGAGGTGGCACGGATGAAGACGTTGGATCGAGGGCTTGAATTGATGGAGTGCATCATCGAGGCGCAGGAACCGGTCTCTATTCTTGCCCTGATGAACCTCACGAAGCTTGACCGAAGTACCATCTATCGCTACATCAAGGTGTTGGTCGAACGCCGTTACGTGAAGGCCGCTCCAGAGAGCCAAGGGTTCGTTCCGGCGTTCCGCATTATGGAGCTGTCAGGGGCAATTCTTACCCATCTTAGTATTCGCGATGAGGTGCGTCCACACCTGCTCGCCATGTCAAGCGCCTTCTCGTTGACGGCGCACCTTGGGATCCGTGACGGGGATAGGGTGCTGTATCTCGACAAGGTGGAGAGCCGACAGAGCCTGCCTCTCATTTCGAGGATCGGGTCGCGTTCTCCGCTGTACTGTACGTCTCTTGGTAAGGTGTTTTTGGCGCTCGAAGAGCGCGCGACGACGTCCGAGCTGATTTCCACATTGAGCTTCGAGCGCAGGACCGACAACACGATTACTACTGTTGAGGCACTGTCGGAGGAACTTGAAAAAATTCGCCGGCAGGGATACGCGATTGACAACGAAGAGAACGAGATCGGCGTGTACTGCATGGCTGCGCCGGTGATCGGGGTGGCAGGCAGGATCTGCGCTGCGATCAGCGTCAGCGGGCTTCGGCGCCAGTTCGAGGACGAGCAGGCGATTGTCACTGCTCTTCGAGGGCACGTGGCTGAGATCTCGCAGGCCCTCGGCGGCGGGAGCTAGCTGATGTCCACGGGACACTATACAAGGACCCTGAGCCAGGATGACCTCGACCGTCTGTTGTGGGGCGTTTGCGTGCTCGGCACTGGCGGAGGCGGGGACCCGAGACGGGGACGGGCACAGATTGATATGGATCTCGAGCGGGGACGCGACTACCGACTGGTCGACGTGGAACGCGTCGACGATGACGCGCTGATCGTCAGCGGCGGATTCATGGGACACATGGAGATGAGGGCGTCGTGGGCTGACACGATTGAGCGCTGGGAGGTCCTGTATGAGCTGGAGCGGGCGGTGCGGACGATGGAGCGGTACCTCGGACGATCCGTTGACTACTTGGTGCCGTTTGAGCTTGGTGGGGGGAACACAATTGCCATTCTGTCCTGCGCCGCGAGGCTGGGAATCCCGGTAGTCGACGGCGACGGCATTGGGCGGGCCGCTCCTGAGACACAGATGAGTAGCTTCTTCGCCAACGGTGTGTCCCTTACACCGATGACGCTGTATGACGAGCAGGGAGGCGCTGCGGTCGTCGACGGAGGGGATTCGTTCTTCCCTGACGATGTGGGGCGGTTTGTGGTGACGCGGTGCGGCGGACGAGTCGCCAATTGCCACTACCCGATGTCGGGCGAGGCGCTTCGTCGCAGTGTGGTACGCGGCACGTTGTCTGACGCAATTGTGTTGGGAGAGCGGCTCGAACGGGCGCAGGCAGAGTCGGCCTGTTGCGTGGATGTGGCAGCTAAGACATTAGACGCGAATGTGCATCTCGTCGGGCGCGTCGCGTTAGTCACTGAACGGACTGACGGCGGGTTCTTTTTCTCCGAGGTTCAGATTAGGGGGATCGGAGAGTATGAGGGTCACTCGATGACGCTACGCAACAAT
>JAGLDW010001276.1 GCA_023145395.1 Lentisphaeria bacterium
ATCGCTCTGCAAGACCTGATTAGGTCACTCGGCGGCTTCTTCTACTGCCGCTTCCTCTTCTTGCACGATCTCCTCAAGATCCAGAATCATCACATTGACCTTGGTCGCCTGCTTACCGGTGAGTTCTCCAACCTTGGTGCGCACGACATCCTGCACCATGGCTGCCACATCGGGAATGCGAACACCAAACTCCATGACCAGAGTCACAGAGATAGTCACCAACTCATCCTCGAGATCAACGACGAGATTGCTGTCGGCCGTCTTCCGACCGAACATCTCGACGAGGCTGCCGAGAGGACTGCCGCTGGCGAAGCGGACCACGCCCTGGACCTCCAAAGCATATTTTCTGACAATCGCCGCAATCACATTCTCGGAGATGCGGATCGTGCCCGCCTCGTTCTCCTCTTCCATCAGCAGATCGGGCATCACCTGCGGCGCCTCGACCACTTGCTCCTTGACCTCTGCCTTCGGTTCCGTGCGTTTCTTCGCCATTGTCTTGTCCTCCATGCCTGAACAACCAGTACAGTGACAGCCTCTAGAGGTCTCCGGCCGCCATCGCGTCCTCAATGAACTTCGTATACGTCTGACCCTTGCGCACCGCCTCAGTTCCAAGCAACTTCGCGGCAAACTCGGTTGTTGTCTCAATCCCCTCGATATGCAGTTCATCCAGCGCGCGTCGCGCCCGTGCCAATGCCTCGTCCCTTGTGGGGGCGTGCACGATCACCTTGCCAATCAGACTATCATAGTAGGGGGGGATCACGCAACCGGAATATACATGCGAATCGATTCGCACCCCGGGGCCACCGGGAAAGCAGCAGAGAGTAATGGGTCCCGGACAGGGGGCAAAACCGCGTTCCGGACATTCGGCGTTGATGCGAATCTCGATCGCATGCCCGTCGAAACGAATGTCCTCCTGCTCGAGAGCCAAATGTTCCCCCGCCGCACAGCGGATCTGTTCCTGTACGAGATCGATGCCCGTGACCACTTCCGTCACAGGGTGCTCCACCTGGATTCGCGTGTTCATTTCCATGAAGAAGAACTCGCCCTCGGCAGACAGCAGGAACTCCACAGTTCCCGCAGTGGCATAGTCCACGGCCCGGGCAGCCGCCACGGCCGCCTCGCCCATGCGTTTGCGCAGAACGTCATCAATCACGATGCTCGGAGTCTCCTCGATCAATTTCTGGTGACGTCTCTGCAAGCTACAATCGCGCTCGCCAAGATGGACGATGTTTCCATGCTTGTCCGCCAGAATCTGAAACTCGATATGACGCGGACGCTGTATAAAACGCTCCATGTACACGTCCCCGTTGGCGAAGGAGTTCAGCGCCTCGTTGCGGGCGGCGTGATAGTTCTGAACCAGCGTTCCCTCCTCCTCGACAACACGCATGCCACGGCCACCGCCACCGGCGGACGCTTTGATGATCACGGGAAACCCCATCGCCTTGGCCGTCGCCATCGCATGGTCCTCGTCCGTCAGCAGTCCCTCACTTCCAGGCACGACTGGGACACCGGCCTCAATCATGGTCGCACGGGCGCTCGCCTTGTTCCCCATTCCCCGAATCGCCTCTGCACTCGGCCCGATGAAGCAGATATTGCACGCCTCACACGCCTCGGCGAAGTCCGCATTCTCCGCCAGAAATCCATAGCCGGGATGGATCGCGTCCGCTCCGCAGATTTCCGCCGCCGCAAAGACTCGGTCCACCAGCAAATAGCTTTCCGTTGCGGCTGCCGGGCCGATGCACACGGCTCGGTCAGCCAACTGCACGGGCAGTGAATCACGGTCGGGCTCGCTGTGCACGACCACACTCTCCACACCTAGTTCGCGGCACGCACGCACGATGCGTAGCGCGATTTCCCCCCGATTGGCAATCAGGATTCGTTGGAACATAACAGTCTCCGTATGCTTCTCGCGATTGTGTAGTCCGCCCCTTTGGGACAATTCGGCATTTGGCTCCCGAAACAGGTGCCACGCACACCGAAATCGACCAAGAGAAAGGAACGGATTTCGCGTACAGGACGCTCTATGCGTCGAGGTCAATCTCGAACAACGGCTGCCCGAACTCCACGGGCTGGGAATTCTCCACAAGCACGCGCTTGATCACACCCGACATCTCCGCCTT
>JAGLDW010001277.1 GCA_023145395.1 Lentisphaeria bacterium
GTCTGCCAGCGGATTGCGTGGTGATCGGATGCTCGCACACGCACGGTGGTCCGAGCATCATGCCCACCAATGCCTTCAAACCACGGGATGACGAGTATCTGGATCTGCTGCTACTCAAACTTGTGGAGGGTGCCAAAGAGGCGGTTGGCGCGGCCTGTCCCGTGACCTTTCGCAGCAGCGTGGGGACGGCGCATTGCGGATACCAGCGGCGGGTGTGCTGGGACGACGGCACGCACACCATGCACCAGCGCGGACAGGATCAATCACGCATGTTCACGGGCATGGAGGGCGCCGACGAGGACGGACAGCTTGTTCTCTGGGAGTTTGTGGATGGCGAGGACCAGACAGTGGCGCTGATGTACAACTGCAATCTCCACGCCACCTCGGGATACGGCGGCGACCTGTTCTCGGCGGGCTTCCCCGGACGGGTTCGCGAGTACCTGCGCGAGCCGTTGGGGCATCTGCCAGTCCTCTTCTTCAATGGCGCCCAGGGCGATATCGCCATGAGCAATTGCTCCTCGCGCTCCAATCGGAACGCGCATGCGTTGAGCCGCACGAGTCACATCATCGCGGGCGAGATTCTGCGTCTTCTGCACGAGCATAACGAGGGGACGGATCCAGAAGTGCTGATCCATGAGCGCAGCTTGCTGCCTGTCGCTTTGCAGCAACCCGCGCCCGAACGGGTGGCGCAGGCGCAGAGAGACATGGAGAGCGAACTGGATGCCTGGCGCCGGAGTGGCGAGGCGGAACTGCCCCTCCGCGTGTCCATGACCTCGTTCATGAACTTTGGCGTGGCCAAGCTGGCCGAGTATTGCCAGGGGCGGACGGAGGAGGAGTTGGTGCTGCACGCCTTTGTGATCGGCGATGCGGCGGTGGCTACGCTCCCGGGCGAGTTCTACGTGCATTTTGGCTGGAATATCCGGCGGCGGAGTCCATTCGGAAAGACGGCCGTGTTCGGGCTGTGCGATGGCTACTGCGGATATGTGCCCACCATGGAGGGACGGCTGACGGGAGGCTACTCGGGGGAACCTCTCTACTGGTGTCGCCTCGAAGCCAATGCCGGCTATCTCGTGGTGGACGAGGCCTCCGCCATGCTGCACCGTGCGGCGCGCGTGTAGCGGACAGCGCAGATCCTGGAGGGCGAGGCTCCGACGAGCCGGTTCCCCGTCGATGGGGGACACGGACAGCGTGTTGCGGAGTCCGCAGGGCACGGCCGCTGGGGACATCGGCCCTCCATGACTTGCGGACTTCGCATATGTCCGGTGCCTTTGGAGGGCGAGGCTCCGACGAGCCGGTCCCCCGTCGACGGGGGACACGGACAGCGTGTTGCGGAGTCCGCAGCATGTTTTGCAGGCGCCTTCGCAACCCGTATAGTCGTTGCGTCGATGAAGGCGTCCGCTTTAAACCACACTACAACGGAGGATTGACAGATGGCTAGCAGAGACACGACTCGTCCAAACATTGTCTTCGTGCTCACCGACGACCAGGGATGCTGGACGATGGGCTGCGCGGGAAACCGCGAGATCCGCACACCCAATCTGGACCGCCTGGCAGCCACAGGCACGCGGTTCGAAAACTTTTTTTGCGCTTCCCCCGTGTGTTCTCCCGCGCGGGCTTCACTGCTGACGGGGCGCATTCCCTCGCAGCACGGTGTGCATGACTGGATCCGGGCCGGCGACACGACGGCGAAGTACGAAAAAGACCGGAACGGGGAGCTGGTGGAGTACCTGGCGGGCATGACCGGATACACCGACGTGCTGGCGGCGGGCGGCTACGAATGCGGACTTAGCGGCAAATGGCACATGGGGGACAGTCATCACCCCCAGAAGGGCTTCACCTACTGGAATGTGCATGTCAAGGGCGGCGGTCCCTACTACAACGCTCCCATGGTGGACGGGGACGGGACCTACGAGGAACCCGCCTACATCACGGACGTGTTCACGGACCATGCCCTGGAGTTCCTGGAAGCGCAGAGCGCGAGCGAGGACACACCCTTCTACTTGGGTGTTCACTACACTGCGCCCCATTCGCCCTGGAGCCGGGATCAGCACCCTGCGGAGACCTGGGACCGCTATCACGAGGAGTGCCCTTTCGAATCCACTCCCGACGGGCTCAAACCTGCGGAATGGGTTGAGAGGCTGGGCATCCCCGTGAAGGACGCCGAGACGCGTCGCTCGCACCTGAGCGGCTACTACACGGCCATCGAGCTGATGGACGCGAATGTCGGGCGCATTCTCGACTGGCTGGAGGCGAAGGGACTGCGGGAGAACACGCTGTTC
>JAGLDW010001278.1 GCA_023145395.1 Lentisphaeria bacterium
CGGTCCCCCGTCATCGGGGGACGCGAACAGCGCGTTGCGCAGTTCACGGGGCATGATCGCGGTCCGGGACGTCCCGCACCACTTTCGAGATGGGTTTTGCGCAGTTCGCGAAGGCACGGCTCACGGGCCGTTCGCCCTCCAAGATTTGCGGGGTTCGCAGGACACGGCTCAGCGGGTCGCTCGCCCTTGAGTGGTGTGTTGCTTGTCGCGTCAGCGACGGCCACCGTTTCCGGGCACGGAGAGCCGGACGCCTCGTCCGGCGCGTGCCCGGAAACAGTAAAGTGGGGTCTGGGGAGTCACGACTTCCCAGCGGGGGTTTGGGGGCAGCGCCACCAAATCATCCTGCGGAGTTCGCACACGCGAGATATTCTCCCGGTCTCCGCTCCTACTGCTGTGCGTTCCAGAGCTGTGCGGCACCCACTGGTTCGTTGTTGGGACGCAGTGTGCGCGCCGGGCTGTCGGGTGCGAGACGATAGTCGCCGTTCGCCACATCCACGAAACGCGGGTCCGCGTAGAGCGAGTGCGCATCCAGCCCCGTCTTTTTCTGATATTCCGCGAAGTCCGCAATCTTGTCCCTGAAGAAGTAGCACTGCACTCCCTTGGCACTGTACCAGACATTGTGGTCCATATCCGGTAGGGGCTTCCAGCCTCTGCTGTAGCGACTCCCCCACTCTGTGGCCGTGTGAAACACATTGTATTTCACCACAATGCCACTGGATTTGGCCGTGTTGCTGTAGAACATCAGGTGACTGCCATTCTGGTCGGGGCGCTGCGCGTGAGACCAGACGACACCCGCATTGACGCAGGTGTTGTTCACAAAGCGAACATTCTCCGTCAATGCTGTCTCCGGGTTGTTCCAGTACTCGAAGGAATACTCCGAGTTCCAAATCACATTGTTCTGGTAGGTGATGTTGATCTGTTTGGACGAAGATCCCCTCCCCTGATTGGTCAGCGCGGCATCGTAGATCTCCCAAATGCGGCAATTCTCCACCAAGTTGTCCCGACACGCCCCCCAGAACTCGATCCCGTTCCCATATCGCACATGACGGGTTCCCCGCGTGAGCTGGTGTCCGCCGCCGATGTAGGCGATGTCGCAATTCCGGATCACCAGATTCGCCGTGTTTCCTCCACCGAACCCGTGGGCCGCGCCGTACTTCACCGCCAGGCCGTCGTAGACCACATGATGACAGCTTCCCTGATTCACAACGTGTCGTTTCAGAGCAAGTTCGATGCTCGAATGGAGAGAGGCTGGATTCTTCTCCGACTTGAGATACACACGCCAGGTGACACCGTCGTAGAAATAGTCATACGGGTTTTCCAGTTCGTCGATCGACCATTTCTTCCAACCGCAGACCTTTCCGTGATCGAAAATGATATTTCCCACATCCACCGCGAGCGGATCCGCCACCGTGCAGGTGACCCGCTCCATTGTCAGCGGCTGAAACTCGAACACGGCGCCCTTGGGCAGCGTGCCGCCAAGATTCATGTGCACACGGGCCTCCTCGGAAGATGCCGAAACATCGAACACGACCCGAATCGTCTGCCATTCCTGCCCGATTTTGGGCCCCGTTCCTCCCGAGGACGCGATCATGCTCCACGGCCGACGGCCAAGGCGCAGCGACACACG
>JAGLDW010001279.1 GCA_023145395.1 Lentisphaeria bacterium
GGGGCGTGAGCCCCGGGTACGGGATCGCCCTCCCACCTTGAGCCCCGGAGATGTTGACATATGTCCGACCGGTGTGGCGGTAGCGGTCGGCATTAATCATTGGTTGCCTCCAGATGTTTGTCAATTTGGAGGTATTGAAGGATGAGATTGTGGCTGCAGTTGAGGGCACGGGAGGTGTCTTCGGAGCTCATGCCCTGGAGCTTGCAGAAGCGGACACGATCGTATTGGCCGAGGTACCGATCGACAGCTTCGATGGTGTGGTAGGTGTCACGAGCTATCTGTGAGGGTTCCTTGCCTTTGACAAAACGGTTCTTGCAGATGATGACCTTGTGGGTCACGCCAGTCCCAACGTCATGAAGCGTAGCCCGACGGGGCACGATGCGACCGGTATCCCGTTCGTGTTTGGCGAGAAGACTCGCGATCCTGGAGTCCGCGGTATTGAGCATTTCCGCGAGGTCACAGTTGGAAAGGAGCCCGCCCTGCTCGTAGGCCTGTCGGCACAGGCGTATGGCTTTCTGGAGGAGTCGTTCCTTACAGTTTGTCCTTTGGATACGGCGCTCGATGTCAGCCGGGATGCTGAGGTCGAGAGTGACAGGGATGAGGTCGGTATCCACGATTCGTTGATGTCGTTTGGGTGGGCAATCGGCGGCGATCGCCATCCACAGCACCTGGCCATGGGAGACGGTTTCCCGGAGTTTTTTGTGGTTTTCGACGACCTCGAGAATCATTGCGGCACACAGTTGACGGATACGTGGTCCACCGATACGAGGGAATTCTTTGTGGATGCAATGGGCGAGGACGTTTCGCAGGGACTTGTCGCGGAGTGGCCCGTACTTTTTGCGGACGTAATCAGGTTTGCTACCCATTGTCACCTCCGCTGCGGACCTGATTTTTTTTCCCACCACTGGCGCCGAGGCGCAGCAGTTCGTCAAGGTGGTAGGCCATATTCGGATCGCGCTCACACTCGGGAATCAGAGCGAGATAACTGTCGATAAGAGACCGACCACGACGAAGGAGAAATGCGATTTGGCTGGGGTGCATCTTGCGGCGCGCAAGCTGCACGCAGCGGGCAAAGGTGGAAAGGTAATTGGCCACTGCCTGGGAAGAGTGGTGGGTGATGGTACAGATTTCCGTCGTGGTTTTCCCTTCGAGGGCGAGCCGGACGATCGTGTCCCGGTGAGTGAGAATCGGACCGATATCATGCACCGTGCTCCGCAGAGGGATGACAGCACGAGGGTCTTCCTTCCTCAATGCACTCAGATCACGAGAGATCGTACGTGGAGCCACGAAGAAAACACGGTATGCCAGGTCTTCCCGTGTCAGCAGAGCACCCTGACTGAGAGCTTCCTGACAGAGATCGGCAATGCGCGCCCGCCGGAAAACCGCTGGACTCTTCTGCATGAACCGATCGTCCTCGGGTCCCCGATGAATCGTGAGGCACACTGCTCGTTTTTCACAGTCAGCGATGCGTTTCCCCGCAGGCTCGTCTGCGGATACAGCCAGCAGCGTTACCTTGCCGGGCTGGCTGACCGGAGCAGCAGCCTCGAGGTATGGAGCGTATACCTCTTTGACCACACCCAGTACCGCCTCGGCCTCGAATGGCGAGCACCCGAGCCCGTTGCGCATCTCGGTCACGAACTGCGCGTCCAGCGTCTTGTGCTCCAAGCGGTCGAGAGTTTCCTTGCCACGATTCGGGATACCCATGGTGCGCCTCCCACGTCGACCTCGAAGACCTGCCGGGTTATGGAATCTGCCGCGCCTGCCGGCCCTATGGACGACGCCAATCGGTACCTGCCCTTTCGGCGCCATGGCCGTCGTCCACAGGGCCTTGGAAAACACGCCACACGTGTCGTGTTTCCCACAGCCGCTTGGAAATCGCCGGGCGATTCCCACAGCTTCCACAACCCCTACGGCGACGAGGTTTCTCTTCCATTCGGTGTCGATCATCTGGATCATAGCTGCCCCCTCAAAAGACAGCTACCTCCCGCGGTGGGACATATGTCAGGTATGGAGGGGCGACATTTCCATAGCCCGGGGCGTGAGCCCCGGGAACACGAGTCACCACCAAATTTTAAGCCCCGGCAGGGGCGACAGACGGGCGATCTGCGGTCGTCAGCAGGATCCACGGTG
>JAGLDW010000128.1 GCA_023145395.1 Lentisphaeria bacterium
TTCACGAGATGCGCCAGGCCATGCAGGCGATGATGGAACGCACCTCGTCACCGTTGCTCAACGGTGGGCACGTGCCGCCGCCGGAGATTCAGCGTGAGAAAGCCGCGATGGCCCAGCCCGGTGGCCCCATGTATCTGAAAACTGTCGCCTCAAGGAAGCGTGCTCTATTTCGCTGCCCAGCCGTCATGTGTGAAGTACGGCAAGGTCCTGACTGGGTCTGCGTGAACCAAGAGGCAGACTGGCAAGCGCGCGATTCGCAAGGCGAATTCGTGTATGACGACCATCTCTGGATTCTGGGCGGATGGTACACGCCAAAGATCCCCAACCCGCGGGACGTCTGGAAGTCACCGGACGGCAAGCAGTGGATCCGTACCGTCGAGGTCGCGCCGTGGGAGCATAGTGACCTCTCGGTTTCGTTGGTCTTCAAGAACAAGATGTGGTTTATGGGGGGGCGCAAGCTGCCGGGCGCGGAGAACAGCAACAAGGTTTGGTCTTCGACCGATGGCGCCGAGTGGACGCTTGAGACGGATGATCCGGGCTGGTGTCCGCGCGTTTCACCGTCTTTCGCCGTGTTTCGGAACCGGATGTGGGTCCTGGCCGGCACGGAGAGCTTCTATGATCACAGCGATGCGATGATCAAAAACGATATCTGGTCCACGGCCGACGGTAAGGAGTGGCGGCTGGAGGTCGAGAATGCCCCATGGTCGAGGCGAGCGCACGCACAGGCCATCGTGTTCGACGACAAGCTGTGGATCATGGGAGGCGGGCGTTGGCACCCCGAACATGTTGCCGTCAACGACGTGTGGTGCTCGGAGGACGGCGTGAACTGGATACAAGTCACTGACGCCGCGCCCTGGCAGCCCCGGCTGTGGTTCTCGACCGTGGTCTACCGGGACCGGATGTGGGTCCTCGGGGGGTACTCCAAGGAGCACGACAACTTCGCTGACGTCTGGTACTCCAGCAACGGCAGGGACTGGACAGAACTCACATCCAACGTCATCTGGAAAAGCCGGCATGAACACTCAGCTTATGTGTTCAAGGACAAGATCTGGATTGCCGGTGGTCATGCGAGGCCCCTGAACAGCGAAGTGTGGACCCTCGAGATCCCGCAGTACTGGTTCGATAAGGAGTGACCAATGCACGTTCGAAAATTGCCGTTACACCATCATAGGAGGGTGATACTCATGCTTACCGGACTCGGGCTCTTGCTCTCGGGTACTGTTCTCGCCGGCAAGGAGAAACGCACTTATTACGATGCCGAGACAATGGCAAACCTCAAAGCCAAGATCAGCCGGCACGCTTGGGCAAAGCAGCAGGTCAAAGCGGCCCGGAAGAGCGCGGCATGGTACCTGTCCAAGTCCGATTTGGAGCTGTGGGAGTTCGTCCCGCCTCCTGAGCAACTCCGGGCCATCAACGTGTGCATTGCGCATGATTGTCCGTTCTGCGGGGATGAGATCACGCGCAAGGCCGGACACTACCCGTGGCTGATGGACCGCGCCAAGCCCTTCAAGCTTGAGTGCCCGGTGTGCGAACGGCAGTTTCCCGAGAACGACTTCGAGCCCTGGAACACTGCAGGGCTCGAGGGCAAGCCCGAGACCGGAGAGCGGATCATCGACAGGGGCCTCGGCTGGGTCGGGCCGGACGACCGACGCTACTACTTCGTGCCGTATTACATCTTCTGGCAACGCTGGGTACGCGACATCATCGGTGGCATGAAAACTCTCAGCCGGGCATACCTGCTGACCGACGACCCCGCCTACGCCCGCAAGTGCGCGGTGATGATGGCCAAAGTTGCCAGCCAATACGAGCGATTCGACTACCGCGTGCAGTGCTACCACGAGGGACGCTTCAACGTCAATGGACGCATCTCTGATCGCATCTGGTCCACCGGCGATAACATGAAGATCGCGCTCGCCTACGATGCCATTCACCCCGTGTTCGATGACCCGAAGTTGCTGGCGTTTCTCGATTCCCAAGGCATCGCCTCCCCGCGTCAGTTGATCGAAAAGCGGATGCTCAACGTGATGGCCGACGACATCATGCGAGGTTACGTGGCCGGCAATATGGGAATGCACCAGAAGGCACTTGCCTGCCTGGCCATCGTCCTGGACAACGATGTCCCTGAAGCCGGGCCGACGACGGCACAAATGCGAGACTGGATCATGACAGGTCCCGGCCGAGTTGAGGATCTCCTGTGGAACGGATTCTGGCGCGACGGCCTCGGCAGTGAGAGTGCACCCGGCTACGCGTCCAGTTGGTGCGGGAACTTCTACCAGTTGGCAGAACTCCTCCCCAAGCTTGGCGTGGACATTTGGGCGAACCCGAAGCTGAAGAGGATGGCTGACATCGGGATCGATATGACCGTCGCGGGCAAGTTCTGTCCCGACATCGGGGATTTCGGCAGATCTACCGGCTCTCGCCCCGTTGCGATGTCCGCAAGTCTGCAGGGACCGGCACTTACGCACTACGGCGAACCCCGCCACGCCAAAGCACTCAAGCGGATGAACGCGAAATCCCGCAACCTCTTCCAGGACTATTTCGACGAGGCCGTGGTCGAGAGGGCCGTGGCCGAGCACGGAACCGACATGGGATGGAAAACGCGAAGCATCGGCGGATACGGCTTGGCCGTGCTGGAGAGTGGCGCGGAGGAACACCGGCGCGCCATCACCATGTACTACGGCTACGCGGGCGGCGGCCACGGGCACTACGACCGGCTCAACATCCAGATGTGGGCCTTCGGCAAGGCCATGCTGCCCGAGGACGGCTATCCGTTTCCCTTCACTAAACCCAATTTTTGGCGCTGGCAGACTACGGGTACGGTCAAGCACTACTGCGTTGTGGTCGACGAGACAGCCCAGATGACCCTGAGCGCGGGACACCTGAACACGTTGGCGTCCGCACCGTTCGTCCAGCTCATGGACGCGTCGGCCGAGGCAGCTTACCCCGGGCTGGTGTCGCTATACCGGCGGACAACCGCGCTCATCGACATCGACGACGAAAGGGCGTACGCACTTGATATCTTCCGGGTACAAGGGGGGGCGAAGCACGATTGGTGTTTCCACGGACCCGCATTCTTCGATCTGGCGGTGAATGGCGGGACGTTCGGCCCCGTTCAGACGCGAGGGACGCTGGCCGGCGCCGACACGCCGTACGGCAAGAGGCCGACACCGCGAGTGAAGGACGGTGTCTACCTGGACTTGCAGGCAGCGGAGGGGCTGCTTGACGGCGGCCCGCACAACGAACTCTCGCGCCGGGGATGGACCCGGAACAACGCCCACCACTATCACGGGGACGCGATCCTCACACGCAAGGAAGGCAGCATGATTCGAATGACGTGTCCACGACCGCTCCCGCCCGGCCGGTACCGCGTGTTCCTGCACGTGTACGACGCCAATGCGGGAGCAAACGAGATCGTGGTCCGGGTCGGGGACACCGAAGCCCGGTTGATCCAGGAGCCCTCGGGAAGGCGTGGGTACGTTTGGGTGTCGGGGGAGGCCGTTCTCGCGGACACAGCCACGGAAGTTACACTGACGGCAGAGCGGATCGGTCAGAAACTCATTCAGGCCTTTGAGGTTGTAATCGCGCGAGACACCGGCTTGGCCGCCCCCCCCTTTCTCACGGGCCTCAGGAGCGGCTATCACGGGCTTTACAACGTGCGCCGGATGAAGCCCGAAGGCAGTTGGTCAGCCAAATGGCACAAGGCGGACGAGGATCTTTCCCTGACCATGACCATGCCCGCGGGCGATGCGCACGAGGTCATCGTGGCGGATGCGTCTCCGGAGCAGCAGCCGGCGTCGGGCAATCCCGACCCGCGGCGAGGCAGTGTGAAAGACGCGTCCCAGAAGCTCAAGCCGGGCAATCCCGACACGATTCAGTACGTTCTTGCGCGCCGCGCGTCGGACAAAGGAGTCAGTCGGCCGGATGATTCCTTGCGGTCTGCGTACATCGCGACGATTGAGCCACACCGTGGTGCCTCGAACGTCCGGAGCGTGGAGCATCTGCAGGCGCCCGACGTTGCTCCCGAAACGGTGGGAGTCGTCGTTCGCCGCGAGGGCGGAGTCATCGATCTTGTCCATAGCTCGCTGTCTTCCACTGCTGTCTGCAGGTGGCGGGGAGCCAATGAGCCCTTTGTCGTGGCGGCGGAGTTCGCGCTTGTGACAATTGGGGAGGCCGGGGTGGAACGGGCCGTCATGGTGAACGGGACACTGCTGCGGTTCGGCGACTTTTCCCTCGAAGCCGAACCGTCTCCCACGGGCACCGTGGCCTCCGTTGACTTCGCACGGAATTCGATCACCGTCGATAGGAAAATCGCGGATCCGGAGGCGCTGCGAGGGTCGGTGATCATCCTCGGCAACGACCTGCACCAGACCAACTACACGATAGTGACAGCCGAGGCGACGGGCGGTGGGACCAGGCTCTACTTTGGCGACATCCTATACATCGTCGGTAAGGATGCGGTAGCCGGAGTGGATACCGGGAGCGGGACAGTCAAAACGGCCAGAGCTCTGAGCGGCTATGGCAAAATCGACGGCGGCCGTCATCAAGGACGTTGGCTCTACAACGAAGACAAGTCGAAAGGCTTCCTTATTGAAGGAGTCGAGAACAGGGCCTTCAAGCTGGCTACGACTGGCGACGAACTTAACACCGCGTTTCCCGATATTGACGGAGACGGGCGTCGAGTCTACTGGATCAGCGACATTGGGCCTGGCGACACCTTCCGGATTCCAACCACAACCACCTATGCGAGACGTGACTGACGCGCGTCATTGCCGTCGCCAGCGAGCACGTCCCGGCTGGCATGTCGCGCGTGGACTACATGGTCAACGGCAAGGCTGTGGTGATTGAGACTACTGATCGTGTCGGTGCATTCCGGCGTGCGGCCGAAGATATCGTGGGTATGTTGGATGGCAAGACACCAAGGTTTGGGCGAACGGATTTGATGGACGCCAGCCGCCTGGTGGAACTCATCAGCCGCGTTGATGTATCAGCGGCAACCGGCTGACAGTAACGGGGAGCCCCCATGAAACGAGGAGACGACCATGCCGATTACAGTGTCTGACAGACCGAACGTATTGCTCATATGTACCGACCACTGGAGTGACCTGTTCACAAGGCCGGGGGGGCACCCCGCCGTGATGACGCCGACGCTGGATCAACTGGCGCGCAGCGGGGTGCGATTCTCGCGGGCCTATTCGGCGTGTCCGTCGTGCATCCCGGCACGCAAAACGCTCATGACTGGCATGAAGGCGCGCACCCACGGCGACCGCGTCTACCGTGACGGCGTGCCCCTGCCCGATGATGTGCCGACCCTGCCGCAGCTCTTCGGCGAGGCGGGCTACCAGACCTTTGCCGTGGGCAAGTTGCACGTGTATCCCCAGCGCGACCGCATCGGGTTCCACGAAGTCGTCCTTGAGGAGCAGGGGCGCCACCAGCATCGCGACATCCCGGACGGCGTGGCTGACGACTGGGAGCTCTATCTGCAGGAGCAGGGCCATGCCGGCGAGGAGTACGCAAGCGGCATGTGCCACAACGATTGGCTTGCGCGCACCTGGCACTTGCCGGAACGACACCACCCCGTCAACTGGGCCGCGAGAGAGATGTGCAAGGCCATTCGCCGCCGCGACCCGCGAAAGCCGGGGTTCTGGTATCTGTCGTTCTCCGCGCCCCATCCACCACTCACCCCGCTGCGGGCCTACATGGACCTCTACCGGGACGTCGAGATCGACATGCCGGTCGTGGGCAATTGGGCGCGCGACTTCGAGGCGCTGCCTCATTACCTCAAAAGCCGTGCCTATCCCTCGGCGCTCCACGGCGCCACCGAGGGCGAAGTACGCCTCGCGCGCCAAGCCTTCTACGCCACCCTGACCCACCTCGACCACCAGATCCGCATGGTCCTTGGCACCCTGCGCGAGGCCGGGTTGATGGACAACACGATCATCGTCTTCACCAGTGATCACGGCCACATGGTCGGCGAACACGGTATGTGGTGCATGACCCCTTTCTACGAGGCATCGGCGAAGATTCCGCTGATCATCGTGCCGCCCAAGGGCAGCGACCGGATGGGCGTGGCGGTGGAAGACGACCGTTTCGCGGAGTTCGGCGACATCATGCCCACGCTGCTCGACTTGGCCGACATCCCCATCCCCGATCACGTCGATCAGCTTTCGCTTGTCGGCGACAAGCGACGCGACTACATCCACGGCGAGCACGGCGAGGGCGCTCTCGCACAGCGCATGATCCGGCGGGGGCGGTTCAAGATGATCTACTACCCGCCCGGCAATATCCTGCAGCTGTTCGACATCGAGGCCGACCCGCGCGAGACGTGCGATCTCGCCGGCGACCCAACCTATGCCGACGAACTGGAGTCGCTCAAAGAGCTCGTGATCGAGAATCTCCTGGACACGGATTTCCAGTGGCTGAAAGACGGCGAACTCGTTGGCTTGCCCGACATCCCGTTCAAGCCCCCGAGCACGCGGCACTTCATGGGGCAGCGCGGCTTTCGTTTTGTCTAAAAAGGACCACGCCATGCTGCAAGCAGGTACAGCGACGGTTGATATCACACCGCCTACGGGGGCACGGATCGTCTGCTTTCCATCCGGTCCGAACCGGAAGGCGCGGCGCGCGGTGGGCGCTCACGACCCGCTTCTGGCCAAGGCGCTGGCATTGCGCGACGGGGATCAGTGCGCGGTCGTGGTCGCCTGCGATCTCTGCGGAATCCGCAGGCTCGACATGCAGCGGATCCGGGAGCGTGTCCGGGAGCGCGTGCCGAAACTGCCCCCCGAACGGGTCATGATCGCCTGCTCCCACAGTCACTCTTCGGTCGAGAGCCTGTATCTCTTCGGCAACACGCCGGACGATCCCTTTATCCATGAGATGACTGGGAGGATTGCAGAGGCCGTTGCGGGCGCCTGGGCCGACCTTGAACCGGTCGATGCTGCCTTTGGCCGGGCTCCGGTTGAGCTGAACCACAACCGACGTGTCCTCAACAAGGAAGGAAAGGCAGTGAACACCTGGGCGTATGCCAAAGGCGTGACGACGGGGACCGTGGATCCTGAACTTGCGGTGCTGACGCTTGCGACCCCTGGGAACCGGGTCAAGTCCGTCCTCTTCCGGTACACCGCTCATTCTCTCACGCTGGGTTCCGGCAACCGGCTGTTCACGGCCGATTACCCCGGCCGCGCCCGGGTGGAGATCGAGGCGGCGTTCCCGGGTAGCACGGCGCTGTTCCTCAACGGCGCTGCCGGGAATGTGCACCCACGGGTGTGTCTGCACGACGATTTCACGGCAATGGAAACGATTGGCGGCGCTCTCGGCCGAGCTGCCGTCAGCCTTGCCGGGGCCACCACGCCGTTGCCGGAGCCGGCGCTTCGCTTTGCCGCCGACACACTGACCTTCGCCAACCGTGTCGATGCGACCTTGCAAGTGGACGTGGAAGTCGCCTGCCTCGCGCTTGGCCCGGTAGTCCTCGGCTTCGTGCCAGGCGAGGTCTTCGTCGAGTTTCAGTTGGACTTTCGGCGTGCTCTGGACCCGGCGCACGGCGTGTTCGTGGGCTACGCCAATGGTTGGCCCGGCTACATTCCTACGCTGTCGGCGTATCCCGAAGGCGGCTACGGGGTCGATCTGTGCACAATCGACCCGCCCGAATACAGCCGCACCGCACTTCCCCCCGGCGCCGGGGAAGCAATCCTCGAGCGACTGGTTGCCATGGCCGGGCAGCTCGCACAGGGACAGAGCGGCACGCCAGCCCATCCGGGGTTGCCTTGACCATGGATTGAATATTGACCGTAAGGAATCCACACACAATACAGGAGGGATAATGAAACAGCTTCAATGTACGGCACTGGCTTTGCTCTGCGCTCTTCCCGCAGGCTTTGCCAGCGGGAAGGAACCCAAGATGAAAACCGCGATTGACATCGCCGACGCCGTGGGAAACCGTGTCGATGCCCTCGGTGGTGCGATCATCAGCGTGCGCGGTCAAAAGGGCGTGAAACGGAACTTTCAACTGAACGACAGCAATATCAGGGATACGGCGGTCGTCGCCACCATGCCCCTGGTCGTTGAAATAGACTTGGCCGCGCCGACCCGCATCGGTACTTTCAGGCTGTACGACGGCGACCCGCGCAACAATCGCAATCCCAGCGGCCCCTGCCGCGCAACCATCTACCGTCTCGAAGGGTTGAACCGGGCGGGACAGTGGCTCAAACTCGCCGAACGCGCCGCTGCGGAGGGCGCTCCGGATGCGGGTGATTTCGCCTCCGCCTATCACCATCATGACTTCGACTCCATCGACATCCTGCAACTGAAACTCTTTATCGACGACTCCAACGACACCAAAAAGCGCATGGGCAACAGAACGGCTGCGGAAAAAGTGGTAATCCTGCGCGAACTGGGATTGCTGGGCGACAAACTGGCCGACGGCGCTTCCGGCAGCTTCGCCAAAAACATCTTCGGTGAATTCCGGCTGCCCGTCTACCGCGACCAGCCGGGGGCCGCGCTGCATCTGCACAATGTCCGCTCCGACCAGAAAAAGCACAAGGTGAAAATAAGCTTCCGCGGACGCACCTCAGACAAACCCGCGGGCGAAACCAGAGACGTTGAATTGGCTCCGGGCAAAAACATCATCCGCATTACGCTAGATGAGTTTGCCGATGGCGAATACATCGCCACCATCACCGACGCCGAAAGCAAACTCGGCCGCGCCGCCGCCTTCCGCAGGCTCCTCAGGCTGCAACGCTCACAGGAGCCCCCAAAACGGCCGTCGCCAGTGAATCTAAGCGGCAAGAAAATGTTCTTCCCCGATGCATACTACCTCGATTCGCACACGAATATCAAATTTGCCACGACCCAGGCTCAGGCGCTGCAAATCGTCAAGCCCGATTCAGTAAAGGCCGGGCACGTCCGTCACGGCTATCAAGTCTATGTCGATGTCCAAAACCGCCTGCACATCCCCTTTTACACTGTTGACAAGCACTGGAACCGCAATAGCAGGAAGACTTTCATCGCTTCACAGACCGCTCCGGGGAGCAACAAGTGGACCTTTACCCAGACCGCCAAGGTCGGCGTTCCCGGCAAGGTGCAGCAAAAGAGCCCGATAGATTCAGAGCCGCCACCCGATGGGAAACCAGACTGGAAACCCAAACCAAAAAAGGGCAAGATATCTTTCAGGTTCTACGACCCGGAAAAAGACGGCAGGGTTGATTTGCGGCAGGTCAAATTCGAATACACCAGGCGCTACTCCGCCGCATCGCTGCTGGGCGAAACCGGCAAAATTGACTGGGGCGTACTCACCCCGCCGGTCAACTCCACTTTCCCGATCTGGTACAAATCCCCCGGCGAAGCCATTATCCTGAGCAAAGCCCCGTTGCTGCGCGATAGCATCTCCTCCGGTGAGTTCGAAAAAATAACCGACTCCAACGACAACACCGTCGGCCAATGGATTTCCGACGACGGCAGAACCCTCTCCTACGCCCGGGGGCGCCTACTCAAGCGCTACCCCCCCTTTACCGCGCTCTATGACAACCTCGCGCCCGTTTCTAGAATCATCTCGATTGTCAGCACCAACGATGGCTTGAACTGGAACTATTCCTACATGATCCCGCCGGATGAAAACCTTCCGGCAATCGCGCAGCAATACGGCGCCGTGGTCAGCCGCGTGCCGGAGGGCAACGGGCTCATGCAGGCATTCGTCTACCGCTACCTGGCGCGCGAACAGACCATCTCCATAGAACTCGCCTACAGTTGGGACGGAGCCAACTGGCGCAATTTCACCTCGGAGAAGATCTTTGTCGAAAACGCCCCGCCGGGCACTTGGAGCGCCGGATCGATGGCGATTACCCGTAGCGCCGCAGTCGTCGGCATGGATGTCTATCAGATGCTCAGCTGGGTTCATCAGAAATACCATTTTTACGGCGAAATCGACAAACGCGCCGACTTTGACCAACTCGACGACACCGCTTTGAAAAAGTATTTCACCGGACGCGAACTGGAGAAATGGCCCTATTTCGAAGCGCTGGGCGGATACGACGGCATCGCCGCCGACGCCCGCAAGGCCGGGTTCAGCGTGGGATTGGCCAAGTACCGCCTCGGCGGCTTGTTCAGCCTGGTCCCGGAACCGGGAGAAACCGGGGAGTTCACCACCGGACTAATCACCGCCAGCGGCGCCATGACCGCAAACGCAAACATCGCCAAAGACGGCTTTCTGGAAATAGAACTGCTCGATAAGAATGGTCAAAGAATTCTGGCGTTCTCTCAAAAACTCTCCGCCGCCAACGGACTTGAATTGGCACTATTCCCCAAGCTTCCATCGCAACCATTCAAAATCCGCGTCCGAATGAAGAATGCAGCTCTTTATTCATTGAATACACAAAGGAGATGAATCGATGTCGATCAAGCTTGGATGCCAGACAATTACCTTCGGGGCGGATCAGAAAGAGGATTTCCCTGCGGTGTTCGCAGCGGTCGCTCGCGCCGGCTATGCCGGAGTCGAAGTAGGGTTCCGCCACATTGCCGGGATTCCGCCTGAGGACCTGAAGCGGATGCTGTCAGCAGAGGGCCTGGAACTGGCCGGCTCCCATATCGGCGGGAATCTGGAGGACACGGACCAGGCGGAAGGCGAGAAGAAAATTCTGGAACAGGTTCTGGACTACCTGAATGCCATGGAGGTGGGCGTTCTCATGTACTCGGGCCTGCGCGGGCAGGGCGGCGAGTTGCTGGCGCAGATCGAGATGCTCAACCGGGCTGCGGCTACCTGCAGCGCACGGGGTGTGCGGCTGTGCTACCACAATCACGATTGGGAGTTCGCCGACGGCGAGCGAATCATGCGAACGCTCCTGGAGCACGCCGGCCCTGAACTCGCATTCGGTCCTGACGTGGGCTGGGTCTATCGGGGCGGCAAGAATGTCATCGAGTTCCTGGACAGTGTGCGCGACCGCGTCGCCTACGCACACTTCAAGGACTTCGCCGGGCTGGAGGGCGAGCGCACCAACTTCGTCACGCTGGGCGAAGGAGGAGCCCCCCTGGCAGAAGTGGGCGAATGGATCAAACAGAACACCCCCGACATCTGGGTTGTCGCCGAACAGGACCGATCCGGTCTGCCGCCGGAGGAAGCCGTCACACGAAACGCAGCGTACCTGAAGTCGTTGTTCGGCGAGTAACGGGCGAGTTCGCGCGAAGTGGCGCGGGACGTCCCGGACCGCAGCTCCAGGTGTGCCCACTCGCTCGCGCCT
>JAGLDW010001280.1 GCA_023145395.1 Lentisphaeria bacterium
GGGCGAGGCGTCGCGCGGCCATTTGCTTCGTTGCTCGTCGGTTGCAGACCAACAGGTCTGCGCCGCTCCTTGTGCCTCGCGTTTGACCATCCGACGCTCTCGTCAAAATGAGAAGAGCTTTCCGTGCGGACCCTAAGAGCCAGACTCTCAGAGACCGCCACAGCGTGAATCCCCAGCGGCCGTGCTCCATGCGAACTCCGCAAACCAGGATCATCCAACGATGCATCCTCGCAAAATGTCCTATATTGGAGGCGGCACTAGTGAGGTTGGCACTGAAAGGTCCAGTATGATATTTCGCAAGCAACTACATAGAGCATATTGTGCATCTGTATTGGCCGCATTCTTCGGAGTTTTTTCCATGCCAGAGTCCCATGCACAGGATGCAGTTGTCAAGGTCGGGCATTCCGAAGCGAAGTTTGGCCAGACGCTGGAGATTGCCAAGAATCTGGGCATAGGCGGCTGCATGGACGCGGCCGTCGCCGGGGATCGGCTCTACATCGTCGGCCGTGGCAAGCTGCATGTTCTGGACATCACCGAGCCGCGGGAGCCGAAACTGCTCGGCACGCTGACCAACTTGGGACGCCCACGCCAGATTGAGGTCCGAGACGATATCGCCTACGTCACTGCGCGCGAAGACGGACTGTTCATCGTGGATGTGAGCGAGTCGGCCAGGCCCCGGTTGCTCGCCCACTACAACACCATTGAGCTGGCCACAGGCATCGCGGTCTCCGGCAAGGTGGCTTTCGTGGCCTGCCGAACCTACGGCGTCGAGCTGATCGATGTCACCGATCCCCGGAATCCGCTGCATCTCAGCACGGTCCGAACCGGTGAAGCACAGTCCTGCGTCGCCCGCGATGGCATCCTCTACGTCGGCGTGTGGGGTTCGAAGGAACTCGTCATCTGCGATGTGAAGAACCCGCGCAAACCGAACATCATCTCGAAGACACCGCTGGACGGATATGGCGATGGAGTCTGCGTGCGAGGCAAATACTGCTTTGTCGCGACAGGGCACCATTCGCGGAAGATGCGGAAACGCGACGAGAGCGATCCGGCTTTCGGGCACGGCCACGGTCTCGAAATCTTCGACGTGACACGACCGGACAAGCCCGTGTTCGTCTCGCGCATCAAGACGCCTCGCTATTTCCGAATTGGCATGGATATGTGGGACGTGATCGTGTCGGATGACACCGCGTACCTCGCCGACACCTACAACGGTCTGTTTGTCATCGACATCTCCGACATCGGCAAGCCGTTCTTCGCCGGACACCGGCAACTGGCGTACGTGAAGAGTAGGAAGGCGCCCAGTCCCGTCGGCGGCTTCGCCATTGGCGACGGCGTGATCTACGCGGCGGGAGCGTGGACCGACATGCACGTCATCGATGCCCCGATGACCAAGCCCCTGAAGCCCGAGCCCGACACGCCTCCGATCATTCCGCCGCAAGTGCCGACGGAGAACGACAGATTCCGCGTGTACAAGCCTGACGGCCAGGTCTGGGCTGTGGCATTCGCGGGCGACGTGGCGTTGGTTGCCTGCGGTTCCGCGGGGCTGCACGCAGTGGAGTTGTGGCCCAAAATCACCAAACTTGCGGAATACGCAACCGAGGGTTTCGCCGTGGACGTGAAGGTTCGTGGCGACTACGTGTACGTCGCGGAGAGCAAGGGGGGACTCTCCATCTGGAAACGCGACCTAGGAGGCACGCTTGAACAGGTGGGTCGCTTTCGAGTGCGTGGACAGTCCATCAAGCAAGTGGTCGTGCCACCACGCGGCAAGCTTGCGCTCCTGGACGTGGGACAGGCCTCATTCTATGTCCTCGATGTCACGGACCCAGCCAATCCCAAAAAAGTGTTCAAGGACATCCGCCACGGCCTTCTCTACGGCTACCAGATCGCGGAGGGACTTCTCGACGACCGCTATGCCTGCTGCTTCTGGCACGTGACAGGGTTCTACTGGTACGATCTCTACAGCGGCGCTGCACCAGTCTACTCCGGCGACAATTTCCGCGTCCGAGTTGGCGCGAATAACGGCATGGCTGTTCTGGCCAACGGCAAGGACGCGCTTGTGACCACCAACCACAGGGCGTACGTGATCGTCAACCGCCAGGAACGCCAACCGCTTGAAGAGCTGCCGAAATATGGTGTAGATGGACGCAAACTGAGTGGAAAACCCAGCATCCACGGCAACACGCTGTACGTGGCGGATCGATTCTGGGGGCGGGTGAGCATCCTCGATATCACAACCGTCGAAAAGCCAAAGTTCGTTGAAGAACTCAACCTCGAAGGCAACCCCTGCTTCGTCGTCGAGCACAACGGCCTGCCCGTCATCCCCGCAGGCTACCAGGGACTGCTCGTGCTGCGGAGTACAAGGCGCAAGACGATGTCCCCGGGAGGGCGAAGCTCCC
>JAGLDW010001281.1 GCA_023145395.1 Lentisphaeria bacterium
CTTCGTGTGCTTCGTGTCTTCGTGGTGATTATGCCGTCTCTTCTGTTATTTTCCAGCCTGCTGGATTCGCAGCATGCGTCCGGGATCGTTGGTGCAGATCTTGTCCACGCCCGCCCGGGCAAAGTATGCGTAGAGATCTCCGCGGTCCATGGTCCATACCATCACCCGGATTCCAGCGGCATGGGCCCGCAACACCAAGTCGCGACTGACTCCTTCGTACTGCAAGTGCACCCAGGGCAAGCCGTGCTGCATCGCGCTCTGCAGAATCTCGAATCCTTCCTTGCCGCCAAGATAGGCCAGGGGGACTTCGGCGCCGATCCGATCCAAGTCCAACAGAGCTTCCAGATTGAAGGAGGACACCACATGTTGAAGTCCGTCTTGGGATGGGTATTCGTCCAGCAGGGCGGCGAGTTGTCTGGCCGATGTTTCTCCTTGCGAAAGTTCCTTGATCTCGATGTTGAGATGGACCCCCGCGCGCTGCACCAGTTCCAGAGTCTCGCGCAATGTGGGGATGCGTTCGCCTGCAAACTGGGCGCCACGCCAGGCGCCGATGTCGAGGGAGCGCAGTTGTGCCAGAGTGAGATCGGCGATGGCGCCCTCACCATCGCTTGTACGATCGACGGTGGTGTCGTGCATGACCACGAAATCGCCGCCCGCACATTGGTGGATGTCCAGCTCGATCCATCCCGCTCCGAGGTCGATGGCCTGTCGAAAGGCGACAATCGTGTTCTCGGGCGCGTGCGCGCTATCGCCACGATGCGCCTCGATCACGGGCGCTGCCGCGCCGGCGTAGCAATTTTCTTTCATCGAATCGAGCCCTTTCTTGTCCGCGTGCATTGTTCTAAAGGATTGTCTGGAATACTATAGACTGTCCTTTCACGATAGGGAACAGTCTTCACGCCATGAACAGGGAAGAGGAATCATGCAAGCACAGTCCATCCGCCATGAAACATCCAAAGGATCAACGATCGCTCTGGATTTCATCTCCTCTGAAATTGTGCGCGTGCGATATGGCAGGCCGGATTCGTTTGCCGACACGGGGCTGAACCGCTATGGATTCATCCAGGAGGATGCCTTTGGTGACGTGGAGGCGGAGTGTGCCCCCGAGGGGGTGGATGCGAGCACTTCTGACATGCGGGTGCGCTGGGATGACGAGACCGGGACGCTGGGTGTGGGAAACGCCTCTGGCGAGACCGTTTTCGAGATGGTTTCCGCGGAGTTCGCAGATGGAGGCGCAGTGGTCCGGGCCCGTGCGCGCAAAGACGAGGACTGGGTGGGTTTTGGCGACCAGACGCGCGACCGTCTCTATCACAGAGGCCAGGTGGCCGATTGCCATGTGCGGAATGTGAAATCCTATGCGCCTGTCCCCTTTTTCATGTCCACCGTTGGTGCGGGCGTGCTTGTGAACACCACGCATCGGATCGTTTTCGACATGTGCGCGAGCGATCCGGATCTCTACGAATGGCGCGACGGCCGGGGCGCTGTGGACTTCTACGTGATGGTCGGTGACAGTTTTGCACGGCTTCTGAACTTGTACACGCAGTTGACGGGGCGTCCAAAACTGCCTCCGGAATGGTCCTTTGGCCTGTGGTATATCTGCCGCACGCAGGCCAATGACTACGAGGCCACCAATGACGCAGCCGGCTTCCGGCGCGAGGGAATCCCCTGCGATGTCATCGGGCT
>JAGLDW010001282.1 GCA_023145395.1 Lentisphaeria bacterium
ATGGAGCTTTGGCTATGCTGCGACTACGATCTCTCCTTCGAGGCCGACCGGCGAATCGGGGGGGAGACGGAAGCAGCGGCCGACAACGGGACTGCGGGGTTCTTCCAGGCGGATGCCGAGTTGGACGCTCACTTCAGCAGTCCACGCTACTTCGACCGGGTGACCAAGAGGGACCAGTCATGGTTCGAGCATCTTGAGAAGTTTGTGGATCAGGGCGTCGCCTTCTTCAAGCAGGATGGTGCGTATCAAGTGTTGGACCACCCCGACCGGCTTTGGGGAAACGGCATGCTGGACGCGGAGATGCACAATCTCTACCCGCTCCTCTATGCTCGGCAGATGCTCGAGGGGTTCGAGGCGCACACGGGACGGCGCGGACTCACATTCACCCCCTGCGGGTGGGTGGGGTTCCAGGCATGGGCAGGCACGTGGACGGGGGACACAGGCGGTGGCCTGACCACGCTCGGCGCCATGCTCAACACGGCCATCGTGGGCCATAGCTGGTGCACCAACGACATGGAGGTTGCCGAAATGGAGGCGCTCCACTTCGGATACCTGCTCCCCTGGGCGCAGATCAACAGCTGGAACTATTTCAGAATGCCCTGGATGCAGGGGGAGAAACTGCTGGAGGCGCATAGATTCTACGGCCGTCTGCGCTCTCGCCTGATTCCCTATATCTACACCTATGCGCAACAGGCGACGCAGACAGGCTACCCGCTCATGACGCCGATGACGCTGGCGTTCCAGGACGATCCGGAGTGCCGCGAACTGAAGCTGCAATACATGCTTGGGCGCGATCTGATGGTGTGCGCTTTCGAGGAGGATGTGTATTTCCCCGAGGGGCGGTGGCTGGACTTCTGGACGGGTGAGGTGGTCGAAGGGGGCACGCGTCGCATGGTCTCGTGGGCTGACGACCGTGGAGGCGGATTGTACGTGCGTGAAGGGGGTGTGGTTCCGCTGGGCCCCGTGCTGCAGTATCGGGGTGAGGCGCCCGTGGACGAGGTAGAGCTGCTTGTGTTTCCGGGGGACGAGTCGAGTTCCTTCGAGCTGTACGAGGACGATGGGGTGTCCTTTGCCCATCGGGAAGGCGGTTCCTGCACCACGCGGGTAACTGTTTCCAGGGAGGACGGGGTGGTGGTGGTTGAAGTCGCTGAGACTCTGGGTGCGTATGAGGGAATGTGCGACGACCGATCCTGGGCGCTCCGTGTGTGCGCTAGCGATAAACCCGGCAGGATTCTACTCGATGGCCGGGCGTTGGATGAGGATGAGTGGCTCTTCGACGCGGATCGAGATGAAGTGTGTGTCGCGCCGTGCAGCGGTCCCTGCCGTCTGGAAATTGGCTAAGGGTCATGCTCGACTCCTTGTCGGGCGCATGTCAGTTCCGTTTTGGTACGCCGCCGCCGGGTTTATCCCGGTGGAGCGATGATGGGGGGGGAGACGTACGGTGCCTCCCCCCCATCATCGCTCCACTGCCGCAAGGGCAGTGGTGGCGTGCCCGAGTAAAGAATCCGCGTGAACAAC
>JAGLDW010001283.1 GCA_023145395.1 Lentisphaeria bacterium
GTTACCAATAGAAACGCCGACAGCGTCGGCGATAGCGACACCCACGCTCTGCTTCGAAGCACAAATCTCGCAGCGACCTCTCTTTAGGCTAATCCCCCGCGCGGGAAAAATATTCCGCCGAGCGACGGGGGACGCCCTCATAGAAAGCATCTCTGCATGAATAATCGCCTCGCACATCTCCGGATTCTCGAAACAGTTGATTTCAGCCTGAACAACCCGGGGCATCGCGATGCCAAAGCAGATCAGGACACCGGTCAAGAAACGTCCTAGGCGCCTAGGTTCTTGCATTCTCTCCTCCTTCGCGCGGTACAGGCTCACGAATAACAACACGAGATAGCTTCGACCACGAAGCCACCGGGCATCGGTGTCTGAAGTCGCCGCATCAGACACCGATGCCCGGCGGCATAGAATACCATGGAATAGGTGGAATATGTGGTCGGCGTTCACAAGATCTGCACCCTGCGAACCCGTCGTGCAGACGGCGTCGGTTGCCTTCTGGAGAGCCCCCGTGAACCCCTCAATCCCTGGGTTGCCGGGGGAGAGTTCGACCGAATGAACGCGCGCTACTTGGTGGGAAAGCGGTAGACCTGGTCTCCAAAGAATCCGTACACGAAGCCGCCGTCCGCGACGAGCATCTTCGCCGGGGATTTGACGTAAGCCGTGATCATGGGGACACCCTTGGTGATATCATCCCAGGTAGCGCCATTATCGCATGAACGGATGTTTCCCCCCATATTTGAGAGATAAAAGCACCCATCGGCGAAAACCATTGTGGATTTCATGCCCATAAGTTTCTTCGGCGTGACCTTGGTCCAGGTCTTACCATTATCGCCAGAGTAAGCGATGCCACCGCCACCGGCGTGAACCACAACGTGGGTGCCATCACCAGCGCCGGAGTAGGCGCCCTTGACGGTCTTCACGTCGATCTGGGTGCAACTCGTACCGCCATCGTCACAGTAGTGAAGCGCGCCATCGCCATAATAGAAATTGCGTGTTCCGCTGGCAAAGGCGCGATGCGCTGGACTAACGAAGAGGATCCCGCGCTGCTTGGAGACAGTCCAAGTGCTACCATCATCTGCGGAGGTCACGAAGTTCTCGGACGTAAGCCCGTTGTAGGCCATGCCGTAGATCTTGGTGCCATCTGACCAGAGGTAGGCGATGCCGCCTCTGTTATTTGTGAAACCGACCGTCTTGACCACGAAGTCCGTGGCGCCCGAAGCCTTAACGAAAATCTTCTTGTCATCTGAGCTGATCCCTTTGGGCATACCGAGGATGACCGCGCCCTTATGCTTCACCATGGGGATTTGCGTGCTCACGCTGCTGGGAATCGACAGTCCGGAGACCGTTTTCCAAGTACCCGCAAAGCTATCAAGGACCTGGACGCTAACCGTGGTCGACTTCTGCACCGACGCGTGGATCTTCTCGCCTTCTACGGTCAAGAAGTTCCCGGCCTGTGGGGATGCCAGAGCCGGACCAACCGCGGTCCACTGACCGTTCACCGGTGGGGAACCGTCTGACTTGGGACCGCTATCTTTCTGGGTCGCGGGACCGTCCGAGGTCGCGGGACCATCCGAGGTCACGGGACCATCGTTCTTTGTCAAGCCATCGCTCTTCGTTGAGCCATCTGTTTCTGTTGGGCCACTATCATCCGAACAGGCTACCGCAAGAACGCCAAACAGCAGCATGGGCAAGACCCAGATCATTCTTTGTCGCATGTTGCCTCCGTAGATTTCTTGTCGCATGTTGCCTCCCCAGCAGTTTCTTGAAGTCTATCAATAGACATCGTCAATGTCGAAGTGATCTTTGCCCCTCAAAAACACTAGAACCCTAGCGCTCGATGACGAAGGCCTTGCGCGCCACGGTCTTGCCCGAGGCGTCTTCCACGGTCACCTCCCAGGCGCCGACCATGGAGCGACGCGCCGAGATGAACGCCCACGTCCGCCAGGCGGGCCCACGCTTCACGACGAGGCTGCTCCGATGATAGACGCGCCCGCCGCAATGCCAGACGACGCGCACACGCTGCGTCGCGCCCTTGTTCATGATCCGCAAAAAAGCATAGACGCGCTGCCCGTCGGCCTTGAAGTGGTCACCCACGTCGACGGGGCGACGGTGCTCGACGCGACGGGCGAGGGTGAGCGCCTCAACGCGAAAGCTCCCCTCGGCGGCCGCCCGCCACGTACCGGAGGGCGCGGCGAAGCTCGTCGCGCCCAGAATGACAGTGAGCAGGCCCGCGAGGGTCAGAGAGATCCCGCGGCGGCAAAGGCGAGCACTCGAAGAGGCGAGGGAACGGGAGAAAAGACAAGCGGTGTTCATGGGAGACTCCTTTGTGATGCGCGAGATGGGCTCGCTCAAGATTCTCCCCTGCACTAAAGCAAACACGATGCCATCCGCGCGAGTGCGAGATCCCTTATCATTCTGCACAAGTAGCGTAACGCGCCCGCCCTTGTGGCGTGCCTGACACGTTCTCCGCGGTCAGGCTGACGCGTCGAGGACCCGCAGATCCAAGCGCCCCATGAACTCCACAAGGTCACCGGACGGATCGGCGTCCCGGGCGACCTCGCTTCCCCAAGTCGCTGTCTCGCTTCGTGTCAGCGATGTATAATCATTGCAAAACTCACAGAGATAACCCTCACAGAGATGACGCAACTCTCCGATGGTGGCTACCGTGAAACGACCGACTGCTCTCTTCTCCTTACTGTTCTTGATGTCAGGTCTCGTTGCGACGACGAGCCACGCCACGCGCATTGAAGTGGTAAACAATGCTTCGCAACCTGCGTTGCAGAAACTCATGAACAGTCTGGCGGGAGAGATTGATGATGTGGTGATCCTCATCCCTCCTGGGGCTTGGGAGATGAACGGCACGGTCAGCATCTCACATAGCAACGTAACTATCCTCGGCGCAGGCCCCAGTCGCACGAGGTTTTTTCGAAAGCATGAGGAGAGCACACCCTTCTTTCGCATCTCGAAGGCACATAACGTTAGGTTTAGCGGGCTGTTCTTGGCCGGAAACGCGGATCCTCACTCCGTGAGCAAGGAGTACGGTCTCTATTTCAAGACCGTAAAGGATTTCAGGGTGGACCATTGCATGTTCGCACACTCTGGTTTTGGGGGCGTAGAAACCGTTGGAGAAACTTCTGGCGTAGTCGATCATTGTGTTTTCTACCAGGTCTACAAGCCAAGCATCGCCAACCTGGGTTACGGTGTCGTGGTCTTTGGCACAAACACCATCCAGCATGTGCCCTATGGATCGCCGCGGGCAACATTCATCGAGGACTCGAGCTTCAGCGGGTGCCGACATGCTATAGCATCGAACGGTGGCGCTCGTTATGTCTTTCGTCACAACCGTGTAGATCTCAACATCGTCGCCCACGCCATTGACGCTCACGGACATGAATTTGGATCCGCCGTGGGCACGGAATGGGTCGAGATATATGAGAACGAGATCGCCAACCCAGGCTATCTCACTTACGCGATGCGCATTCGAGGCGGCGGCGGTCTCATCTGGAAAAACACGGTGCACGGGTATGCAACGGCCATACGGCTCACGGAGTCCACAGATCAAAGCACGGGCACCGTCTACATCTGGGGGAACACGATAACGGGCAAGTTGATCGACGCCTCCCCAGACACGACGCCTCTTCCGCCCGCTAACGGAATACCGTCCTACAAAACCTCCGCGCCGTCGAACTATGTCGCCTATCCTTATCCACACCCCTTGGTGACAGACCTCCAGGCCAGAGCAGGACCCGATCAGGTTGTGATGCTTCAACCCGGTGCCAGCGAAGCGTCTGTCTTCTTGGATGGAAGCGCTTCGACACAAAGCAAGGGGAGCATTGTGGCTTATCGCTGGTTCAAGGGAAAAAGTTTACTATCCCATTGTCCTCGCGATGTGGTGAAACTACCCAGGGGACAGCATCTTATTCTTCTTGAGGTGCAACGAAGCGATGGGCTCGTGGAGCACGACCTCACGGTCGTCAGGGTTGTTGCCTATGGACCCCATCGTTCTTCGACAACCTGGAACGCCCTCTGGTTCCTTCCAACGATGACCACGGGACGTATATCCTATACGCTGTCTCCCAGCGCCTCCACGATGGATGCCTACGTCGGGCTAACGGGGAGGCAGACCGTCGCTTCACATCAGGATAATGCGATCATCATACGCACGAATCCCACGGGTCACTTCGACGCTCGAAATGGTGCGTCCTATGATGCGATAAATTCGATCCCATACCACGCAAACACGAAGTATCATGTCGTCGTCGACGTAGACCTAGGGACGCAACGTTATTCAGCATCAGTCAACGGGAAAGTCCTGGCCACGAAATATGCTTTCCGAAAGCCGGTGACCTCCATCAGTCAACTGACAACTTGGCATGCTACCGGAATTCTAACGACAACTTCTCTTACGGTGAGCGGCAAGCTGGCTAAGCCGGATCCGGCATGTCATAAAACACCAGCCCAAGATGCTGGGATGGCAGACCTGGGTCGTGCGGATAGTGGGCAAAGAGACTTGGGTCGCGCGGATTCGGAGGATGGAGACAGTCAGCGTAGAGACTCGGGTGGCGCGCATACGGGGCGCAAAGATATCTCGACGACAAGAACGGATGAAAGCGCGCCCCCCCCAGAACACGTTCACGGTGGCTGCGAGTGTCGATCCAGTGGCAATTCAGGGGATACGGGAGATGCGGGGGCCATCGTTGGGATCATGCTGCTTCTTTTCTTTTTCCGAGCGCGGCGCAAGATAGATGAGACCGTTCCAAGAGAACCTAGCGCTGAGCCTTCGCCCAGCGCTGCCAGGCCACCTGCGACAGCCCCAGCTTCGCACCCGTGATCCGGGTCAGGGCTGCGGCGTAGCGCCGAAGGCGCCGCGCGTGCTGGCGTCGGAGCTGCTTTTGCCCAGACAGGCGATGGCCAGCTACGCCCGCCGCCAAGGCGACCGGCGGCATCATGAAGAAGAACGCCGTATCGACCACCTGAGCCAGGCGAGAGCTTTCGAAGCGCTCGCCCAGAAGTCGGATCAGGGCTGGAACCGCGGCCTTATCGCGGTAACGGGCGATCTGATCGCCAGCCATGAGGCGCAGGTCCTGAAGATGAGCGGCGCGCGCTACGGCGACGAGCCGGCGTTAGATCTTGGGAGAGCGTCGCTTGGAAAAGAGCCACATGGCCGAAACCTTGATGGCGCGGTCCTTCTGAGCCAGGGCCCCGGCGTAGACTGCGCGCTGTCGGTCTCGAGAGGCGAAGCGCG
>JAGLDW010001284.1 GCA_023145395.1 Lentisphaeria bacterium
GATGCCGCTGGTGTTCGCCATCCTCAGTCTCGTGGGGCAGCGAAGTGCAACCCGCCCGCAACCAACACTGCGGAACAACAGCTACTTGGCAAAGTTCACGATCGAGGATCGTCCACGGTGCAGCCAGTTCGAGTGTCCGGCAGGAACCCCGCAGGTGCACATGTCCTTCGAAGGCGGATCCGCAAGAAAGAAAACAGCCGCCCTCCGGAGGGAGGACGGCTGCAAGGCAAGATCAGTAGCGCAGAGAGTCTAGGAAATGCGCTCGGCCACCAAGTCGCCAACCTGCGAGGTGCTGTAGCCCATGCGGCGTGCCGCCATGGACTCGAGCTTGGTTCCCGTGACGTCCGCGACGGCGGCCTCGATGGCTGCGGCGGCCTTGAGTTCGCCAAGCTCCGCAAGCATCATGGCGCCGGCGCAGATGGCGGCCATCGGATTGATGACGCCAAGGCCAGTGTACTTGGGAGCGGAGCCGCCGATGGGCTCGAACATGCTGACGCCCTCGGGGTTGATGTTGCCACCGGCCGCGATGCCCATGCCGCCCTGGGTCATGGCGCCGAGATCGGTGATGATGTCGCCAAACATGTTGCAGGTGGCGATGACATCGAACCACTCGGGGTTCTTCACCATCCACATGCAGGTGGCGTCCACGTGGCAGTAGTCGGTCTTGACATCGGGATAGTCCTCGGCGATCTCGTAGAAGGCGCGCTCCCAGAGATCAAACACGTAGGTGAGCACATTGGTTTTGCCGCAGAGGGTGAGCTGGCCGATCTTGCCGGCGTCCACATCCGCTTCGGAGAGTCCCTTCCAGACCGCACCGTCCGTGTGACGAATGCGCACACGCTCGAAGGCGTAGCGCAGGCACCGCTCAACCTGGAAGCGATTGTAGACCATGGACTGGACCGCCATCTCGTCGGCAGTGCCCTTCATGCTGATGCCGCCGACGCCCGTGTAGAGTCCACCGGTGTTCTCGCGGACCACGTCGTAGTCGATCTCGGCGGGCGTCTTGCCGGCCAGAGGAGTCTCGACGCCGGGGTAGAGTTTGACGGGCCGAAGGTTGATGTACTGGTCCAGCTCGAAACGCAGGCGCAGCAGAATGCCCTTCTCGAGAATGCCGGGCTTGACGTCGGGATGACCGATGGCACCCAGGAAAATGGAGTCGAACGCCTTCAGTTCATCGGACGCCGAATCCGGCAGCACTTCGCCAGTGGCGATATACCGGTCGCCGCCGAAGTCGTAGGCCTGCGTGTCCAGTTTGAAGTCGTATGCCTTCGCGGCTGCGTCGAGAACCTTGAGTCCTTCGTCAACCACTTCTGGTCCGGTACCGTCACCGGGGAGGACTGCGATCTTGTAGGTCTTCATGTTCACTCCTGTCACTACAGATGAATCGGCCATAGAGAATCACGCGAAAAGCCTATACTATATCGTCTTGCCACTCGTCATGCGAGCGGAACTGGCATGCGCCCAGACCCGACCTGTCCACGTGGACTTGGGTGCATTGGCTGGTAGGTTAGGGCCGGCAATGCGTTCAAGAAAAATCATACTCTGAGACAAATCATGCGAAGAATGCTCCACTCCCTGACCTTTCTGGCGATGCTCTGCCATGCGGCGCCCTCTGGCGTCCCGCTTCTGCGCCACCTCAACTACATGGCCGTCATGCCGGTGGACGGGGGCGAGCTGAAACTGGAGTGCATTGCGCATGGCTACCAGGACTACCGAAACCGTCTTCGAGTCCGCGTGGTGTCCGACCGGGGCGAGGTGACGGAGGGGGCGGAGATCGCCATCGGCGCTTCGGGACTGCTGCCGCTTGCCGCCTGTCCTCTCGCCGCCGTCGAGCTGAACAGCGGGCGGAATCTAGTACGCGTCACCGATGTGGATGCCATTCCCCACGCCTATCGCAGCGGAGTCCGCAAGCCACTGCAGACCGTGCGCGAATGGATGCCTCTGCACTTTTTCGTCCCCAAGGGCACGACCTATTTCAACATATGGATCCATGCACCCGTGCGGGGCGAGGGACTGCGGTATGAACTGCGCGGACCGGCCGGAGATCTTGTGCGGACGGAGGAGGGTGACTTCGACAAGCGCACAAAGGTGCAGACACGCGTGGCGAAGGGCGCCGATGGCAAAGCCTGGTCGCTGGCGTTGCTCAAGCCCAAGACCAAGGGGATCTACACAGACGACGTCGCCATCGAGCTTGGCCGACATCTGCCACCCTTTCTCGCGCCTCGCCCAGAGTGGGCCCGCACCTTTGCGGGAGACTGGGCGTTCGACCCCAAAGCGCCCTCCGTCAGACGCCGCTTCGAAGCGGCCGCCTCCACGGTTTCCACATACCACGGCACCCCCTCCCCCGAACTGGACGCGGCATACGCTCGGCGTGGGGCACCACATTGGCGCACTTCGCTGCCGGTCACCTACGTGCTCGACTACGGGGCGAAGCACCTCGGCAACCCCGACTACACGCCCATGGTGGCAAAGGCACCGCCCACGCTGCTTCATCTGGGCAAAGACGTGCCCTTCAATCATGGCTGGGGACCGGTCAAGGCGCTCGGCGGAGAGAACCAGGCCTACGGACACGGAGACGCGATCACCCGTCTGCCCCCCGGACAAGTGGGAGAACGCATCACCGGTCTGCAGGATATGGTTGCGAAGCTACACAACGACGGAGTGCGCTGGGTCGTTCCCTACATCTGCGGCATGACGGTCAACGGCGACCCAGCGCGCCGCAGCGGCTTCTGGGAGTTCTACGACCACTGGGACGAGTACCGCAGCCTCGGACTCGCCGAAAAACCAGCCACCGATCCAATCGAGTGGCTACAGACCGACGCGACGGGCAAACCCCGCATCTACTATGGCTACAAGTACCCCGACGAGTACTACCCACCCTTCAAGAACAACCACCGTTTCGCCGCCTGCTGGCATGCGGAGGGCTGGCGCACCTGGTTGACCGAGGTCGTGCGCTTCATCGCCCGCAGTGGCTGCGACGGTATCTTCGTCGATAATGGCACCTCCCAGCGCAGCACGTCCAAACACGCGCTCAAAGCCTTCCGAGGATATCTAGGCGAACGCTTCACTCCCGAGCAAGCTCAGGAGTTGCTGGGCGTGCAGCGCCTGTCGGAAGCCACGTTCCCGAAGAAGAGCGGCAACCTGCTGCTACGCGTGGAGCAGACACGGTTTTGGACAGAGACGATCCGCGGGCAAATGGCCGCTCTGCGCCAAGCGGGAAGCAAGGAACTGGGTCGGGACTTCCTGATCTTTCCAAACGGCGGGCGCCCGGGCTACATCCAGGCCGCGCTGCGGGACACGGACTTTGTCATGTTCGAGAAAAGCCATGGCGACTTCGGCACCCACCCGGGTATGGCCATCAGCCCCGTCTTCGAGGGCGTGTCTTTGAACACCTACAACGACAACATCTACGAGTACAAAGTGGTGCAGGGCTTGCGCGAACGTGTCCGGACGGCCATCCTCAGCCGCCCCGGCTACCCCTCACGCCTCTCCTGGGCCATGCTGAACCGGGAATGCGCGCGCCTGGGACTGGCGGAGTGCGCGGCTTTCAGCGGTGGCGGCGCCTTTCTCTTCCGCCCGCGCTTCGACGTCTATGGGGACGCGCTCAACGAGTACCGCCGGTTCTTCGAGACGCACACAGTTCTCTACGCGGGTTTGCTTCCCCACGCCCCGACCGCCCTGCTCGCCGGACTCGAGGAGACCTGGTACGGAAACTCGCGGCACAAGGAACACCTGCGCACTGCCACACGTGCCTTCTCCGACGACCATATTCTCTTCGAAATCGTGGCCGAACGCCGCCTGAAGACAGAGCAACTCGAGGACTACGAGAATCTAGTTTCCTGCGGACTCCGCACACTTTCGGACGCGCAACTCTCGGCCATCCTCAGACGCGTCTCCGCTGGAGCGACACTCCTTGTCTGCGATGATTTCGCCACCCGCGACGACATGCTGCGCGAGCGGACGGGAGGCCTGGCAAAGCGCATCGCCGCATTGTCCGTGGGTGGAGCCATCGAACACGGAAAGGGACGGATCCTACGCCTGGCAGACGGCAAGGAGATCGCACAACGCCTGCCTGCCATCCGCGTCTCCTGCACCGACAAAACACTGGCGGCGCAGCTTCGCGTGAACGCATTCCGCACGCCTGCGACAGACCGCGTCGTCCTGCACATCGTCAACTACAACGTGCCCCTTGGCGTGAAGCCGCCCCCGGCTCCCGCAATCGGCGCCGTGGACGTATCCATGCCGCTGCCGAGCGGTTTCCAGCCAACCAGCGCGACACTCCACGCACCGGACCGCGCAAAACCCGAGAGCATCCCCCTCGTCTGCGCCGACGGTCGCGCGGCCTTCCGCCTCCCGGAGCAACGCATCTACTCCATCGTCGAACTGCGATGACTCTTCCGAACTCAAAATGCGAGTACTCACATTTTGAATTTGGGATTTCAGATTTTGGATCACAGCCATCCCATAGCAGGCCGGAACGTAGCGGACCTCTGCCAATGATCATGGTGACGGGCACCAGCACGATGAACACCGCAGAAGCACCAGGGACGGGCGGAAGGTGCAGCCGCCACTACTGGCGCCCAGTCAACACGTCCGTCGCGCGGATCAGTTTCCTCGTTCAACGACGGTGAAATCGCGGTGCTTCTTCAGTCTACCGTACTTGTTCTCGCCCATCAGCCAGACTTGCCACTTGCCCGCGTTCCCAACGAGGTCGGCAGGAATGACAACCTTGCCGTTCCGCCGTTCCTGGTCGGTGATGAACACGGTGCGGTGATTGTACTCGTTTGCCTCGCTGTACAGGTAGGCGATAATGGCGTCCATGTTGTCGGAGGCTAGCTCAAGGGCCCACGGTTCACCGACGGTTACCGCCTCGACGGGCATCTCGAAGTCAAGGTCGCACACAGAGAACTCGCACGCCTGGCTGAGCGAACCGTCGTTCATCATGCAATGCGCCGTATAGTCGCCGCAGGTCGGGAACGAGCGTTCGACAACGCCCTTGCCGCGCACTTCGGCGTCTTCGACGACCGTGTCGCCCCGCTTGATGACGAGGGCTTTGACGCCCCGGCCATCTCGGTCCATCACGTTGATTCTCACGGCCTGATCTCTGCGATATGGCACCCAATCGCCGCGATCGAGCAGCAAGACGCGATTGATGACCGGGGTCGCGGCATCCTCGGCGTAGTTGGGAAACAGGAACGATTCGGCCCGGTTGGCGCCGCGCCAGGCATCCAGATCGGTGATTCTGTAGAGTTCCTTCCTGTCCGGGGCAATGTGAGCGTCGAACTCCGCGGCGCTGCGGTTGGTGTTTTTGGTCGTCGGGGGAGAACTCTCCTCGACCCGAACATGCGTCACTTCGCCGCCGGCGCTCCTGGTGACTGCGGTCACAATCTCCACGTGCCCACCGGGCGGGGGTGACGTGTAGATGATGTCTCCTACCTTCGCAGCTTGGGCTGACTGCGGATCCACCAGGCAGATCCCATCGCGATACGACGGACCGTACTGGCGGCTCACGTACCAGATGCCGCACTGCAGGGCATAGCTGGTGTAGGAGGAACAGACCTTGCCGTAGTAGCCCGCCGCATTGCTCACCTTCCCCGACAGGTTCTCGGTATAGAGCACGCTGAGAGGATTCTCCACGGCCGCCAGAAATGTCTTGAGAAAAACCTCGAAACCGATGTATCGGCCCACGGACTTGACACTGGAGTATGGAACGCCGGTGTACTCCGTTCCCTTCTCAAAACACCCGCCGCTCCTGTTTGGCATTCCCTCGACAACGGGCGCCCATTTCACTCGCGACATGATGCGTGCGTAGTCGACCGCTCTTTCCTGCCAGGTAACTGAACCGTTCTCATTTGTTTTCATCGTTGTCGAACTCTCCGCTATTGAGATATCACGGATACCGATCCCATCTGGCCGAATGACTTCTGACATGCCATTCGACAGCCAAACGTACCACGGTGGTTCGGATTGGGCCACCTGCTGGAAACTGTCTGTAGGACTGAGCTGCGCGGAATTGATGGCGAAGGAGAATCTCGACTACGTCACAGTGACGGTTCCCTCCGACCGCCACTGCGAAGGAAACGAAGACGGTTC
>JAGLDW010001285.1 GCA_023145395.1 Lentisphaeria bacterium
CAAGCGGACGTCTCGACGCAGTCGTTCCCGTCCAGGTGCAGGTCAGCGACGACGCAGGCCGCGAGGCCGAAGGCACGGGCTACTACGGTGCAGTGGATGGCAAGCTCACGCTCGACCTCGATATCGCACCCAACGACAAGCCCGGCCAGTGGCGCATCCAAGTGACCGAACTCGCTTCCGGCACGCAGGCGACAAGCGACCTCACCGTGCGCTAGATCCACTGCGGAAAGTTCTTCACGGCTCGTCCAGTTCCTCCGGTGGCCACTACTTGTCCACTGGCACGAGGAAAAGTTGGTCGAGCGCGCAGCCGTCCCCTAGATTGGACATGCTGATCACGTGCCGCCCCGCCGTGAGCTGGAAACTGTGGGGAGCACCATCTCGCGCGCCAAGCAGCAGGTACTGCCAGTCGTCCCGTGAAGTGGAAAATCCACCCGTGGCTTTGAGGTCAAACTGTTTCAATCCGGAGTGGGGTGGTGCGCCATCGATCCGGAAATCGCGCCGAGGGGCGAAGGCCGTGCAGTACTTGAGAGCGGCGGCGTAGCGCCCTGCAGTCGGCACGTTGATCGTCCAGGAAAGCGTGTGCCCCTTGTCTGCATGCCAGGCAGTGATCATCTTGCCGCTGCTCTTGCGTTCGTGGACTTTCACCTTGCCCCCGGTCTCCGAGGAAAAATCCTCCGCCTCGATCATGATCGTGCCGGGTCGTCGCAGCCACACCGGAGCCAGTCGCACGGTAGTTTTCGCCTCGCCTTCAAGCCCTGAATCGTCTCGCACACGCAGAAGGATGGTATGCATGCCCTCTCCCAGGGGAATTTCGATCGTCGTCCCCTCGCCTGCCTCGTCGCCATCCACCAGCCACCGAACCTGCACAATCTTGCCGTCGGGATCCACCGAGGAGGATGCGTCCAGCTGCAGGCGCGCCTGATCCCCGGCATACCGCCAGTCGGCTTTGATCACGGCGACAGGCTGACCCGGGCCGAACCAGAACTGCGACCACGGAGCAAAAACGCCGTTGCCACCATCGACTCGCACCCGAGCGGTCTTGCCTGCGGGAATCGTGTACACACGCAGACTGCGCACAGTGCCAAGAGGGGCGGCGTACACATCCGAGACCAGACGCGCCTTCGCTCGCGGCCGAATCCGCACCTTGGCCGATGGCGCGACAAAGACAAACCTCGGACAGGGGGACGGCGCCAATGTGACCTCCTGCTCCGCCCGCACAGTCATCTGCGAGAGATAGCTGTCCACGGCCCAGACGCCGCGTCCCACCAGCGTCAGCGTGTACTGCCCCGCCTCGGGCGTCAGCGCCTCCGTCAAGCGCGCAGGCGCATCCGTGCCGGACAGGCTTCGCTCGAACACAACCCGGCCAGCGGCATCACGTAATTCGGCACGGCAGGATTCCGCCCCTTCACGCGGACGCACAACCACGGAGAATGGCGTCTTGGGACGATGCTTCAGCAACAGCGTCACTGGCGTGCCGTCCAGCACAAAGGCCATCTCGGTCAAACGCAACTGACGCAACTGCGCCAGGAAGTGCGGAGTCACGCGCATCTGCTGGCTCAGGCCCTTGCCGAAGCTGTTCACGCGCGAGCCGGCCTGCAGCGTCGCCGCGAGCGCCACCTC
>JAGLDW010001286.1 GCA_023145395.1 Lentisphaeria bacterium
GCATGCTGTTGCGCTCGGGAACCCAGGTGGCGCGAATGATGTTCTTGGCGCCGCGCACGATCATGTCCCCCACATGCTCGTCACCCGTGATCTCGTGGTAGTCTTTGAGGCCGGTCAGGAGAATGCCAGTCATGAACGCGGCCTCGCCCCGGTGCCTGGGCATGCAGAGACAATGTCCGGGGGTGAGCTGACGGGTCCAGCCACCGTCGGACATCTCCCGCTCCGACACGCGCTCCATGATGATGCGCGCGGCGTTCAAGTAGTAGGGATCCGAGGTCGCACGATACATGGCGAGCGTATTGACCAGATGCCAGCCACTATGCCGGTTGTTGTTGTAGTCGTAGTTCCTCAGGTAGTGGTGATCGTAGTTGTCGATGAGCATGCGCGCGCTCTCGAGCCCCCGCACATCCCCTGTCAGGAAATAGTTGTCGAGATATCCGTCGATCCAGGAGTGCGTGATGCTCATGCCGCCTCTGGGCGATCCCTGGTTGTTAATCGCGTGTTTGTAGTACCCACCCGTGTGGCCGATGCAATGCGCGTAGACCTTGCCGACGCGATGCGAATCCCGGTGACTGCGCACCATGTCCACATCCATATTGTGCCGGCAGGCCTCCTCGCCCGTGCGCAGGAATCCAAGCTGCCCACTACGAATGAACTGTAGGTAGAATGCGTGCTGCGTGTCGTACTCGATGTTCCCCCAATTGCGCCCGCGCTCGCCCCACCAGTCGCCAAAATTGAGCATGCCGTACTCGCGCCCGGTACGTCTCCGCTCCAGGTAGGCGCCAAGCGACTTCTCCGTCGCCAGATCGTACTCGCGGTAGATTCCACCCAACTCGGGACTGGATGGCAGCACGTCCGTGAACACCCCGCTGGTGCAATACCAATCCGGGTCGGAGGCCAGCACCGGCGGCGCCTCCAGCAACAGCGCTAGATTGCCTGCGGACTCCGCATCGAATCCGAACAGCAACTCATGCCGCTTGCTCACTCCCTGACGAAGCCGATAGTGTCCGTCCTTCAGGTAGTAGAACAGCTTGTCCTCGAGCTTGCCGGGCTTCGAGAACGCATAGGTCTTGTCGCCGATGAGCGGCATGATGTCCACCGCAAGCACCAATTGTCCGTCTTCCTCCTGCCCCATGCCCAGTTTCTTCGGGTACAATTCGCTGAAATGCCGGACCGCAACCGAGACCGCGCCACGCGGTCCAGAGGCAACCAGCATGCCCGGCACACCCGAGTCCGCCGGCGAGCGTTGCGAACCCCGCATCACGGTGCGTTCGTTCTCGAACACCTGGGTCAGGAAGACGCCCTTGGAGGCAGGGCCCATGGTCTTTCCTCCTGCGCCAATCTTCGTTCCCTCGCCCAGCGTCATGCGCGCACCCAGAACCCATCTATGCAAGTTGGACCATTCGGAGGCCTGGTTGCTGTTGGTCCAGGTGTGGAAGACGCGGAAGAACGGAAGCCCACGGTAGATGTGCAGATCGTAGCTGTCGAGAAAGTTGTCCTCCGTGGTGACTGCGATCGTGCGTTCGACCCGAATGACTGTGCGCAACGGCCCTGACTCGATGACCCGAATGCGGTTCTCCACATCCGTGCTCCTCCCCTCCCCTTTATCGGAGACCACGCGCGTCAAAGCGGGCGAGAGAAGCTCCTGCCCGTTCAGGCGCACTTGGGCAGGAAAAACAGCGCCTCGCCGGGGCAGGGACAAAGTCAAAACTCCCGCATCGATCACCACTTCCTTCTCCGTCTCGGTCACGGAGATTCCGCCCGTCATCTCCAGTGGTTCGATCGCCGTTCCGTACTCCAGCACAAGGTCCGCATTCTGTTTCGCCTTCACAGACAACTGGATGTCCACAAGCAACCACTTGACACTGCCATCGGGCCAGCGGGCGGACACGCGTGTCTGGAGGGGAAGTCGCTCGCCTCCGGCCATCATCAGCCGCACCCGTCGTCCATCGCCCAACGCGCCCTGCGGGAAAGGCACCCCCTGGGTCACCGGCCAAAGCGAGGCATCCGCAGGCTGCGGATTCCGCAAACGCAAGGCAATCCGAGCACGCTCCACCCGCCCCACTGGCACAGGCAATGTCGTCTTGAACCGGCCCTTCCGCTCGATTGTCTCTCCCTCTGGAGTTGTCACACGCAGCCGGAAGCGGCAGGTGGCTCCCGGTGCGAGGCCGGGCAGAAACAGCCTGTGATTGGCCTCCGCCTCAGCCTCTTCGAACGACTGGGAGAACGAGCGGTCCGGCCCGTATGCCACAACCGCCTTCGCGGGCCAATTCGTGGTGAAAGTGATGCGTCCCGAGATCGTGCCTGTCACTTCGTCGCGCACGGCCGTCCCCACCAAATGCTTCAACTCGCGAGCCAACGCGCGCCGCTTGGGCAATTTGCGGAGCAGGAGCAGATCTTCGATCCGGGGATTTCCCTCCCGGTTCAGAAGCTGGACACGAAAGACGTCTCCCTGCTGGAGGACATGCGCATCCTCGCTGGCGAACAGAGTCTGCCGGTTGACTCCTGCGGCGGCCACCGCCACGCCCAAGGGCTTCCCATTCAACAAAAGCCGATACACTTGGCGACCCGCACAGTCGTAGACGATGAACCCGAGATGGTAGCGGCCCGTAGCGGGAATATCGATCTCCACCCAGTACGGTCCCGACTCCTTGATCCGGGCGTTGGGCATGTGGTATTCCGTGAAATGGTCGTATACGAAGCCATGCATGCGGCAGTTCTGGATCGGCAGCACACGGTTTGCGGAGTTCGCACGCACACCACGCATACTGTCCATCCCCCACGTCTGAAAGACCCCTTCGCTGACCAATGCATCGCTCGCGCGTTTGGGTAGGGGCCGGTCGTTCTGGCCAGCGACATCGATGTCGAAACGCTTCATCGAGTCCACCGTCTTATGCGGTATGCGCGTCTCGACCAGCACATTCGCGGAGCAATGGGTGCGCCCGGCAACCTGCTGAAGATTCATGTCGGCGACCAAATACACCGCCCTGCCGACGACAGTGCCTCCGCCCGCGCGCTGCGGGATCTCGGAGCCGTCGGAAGTGAACTCCCGCAGACCCGCGGAGTCGCGACTGAAAACCACCATGTAGTCGATGCCGTGCACATCCCTTCGTCCAGTTCCCGTGTCATTGTCCGCCTGCACGTAGATAATCAGATTCAGATTCTTGGCTGGAATCTCTTCAAGGAAATCGATTCGCCAAACCCAGCGGTTTCCCGCCACATTGGCAAGATGCACCGCGACGACATCCAGGCCGGGCGCGTAGTTTTCCTTCCCGACTGGGTCTCCCTGCTCCTTTGTCTTGTCCTTCGCCACTTCCTCAAAGGTCTCGGCATGGCCCGCATCCATCCCGATTCTCTCCTCCATCTCGTCCGTTAGGCCATCCCCGTCACGGTCTTGGGCACTCGCGCAAAGGCAAAGGCAGACAGATAGGGCGATGACGAGGGCGTGTGCATGTCTCATGGGAATCCTCCCGCTATGGGTGAATGACGTGGAAACGAAAGCGAGGGAAGTATAGCACGAACCACGCGAAACACGCAGTTTTCTGGAGGTCGCTGCGCCATGCCCCACATGGTGGTGCGGGACGTCCCGGACCGCGAGTCAGCACATAACGAGTACCCTCGGTCCCGGAGGTCCCGAGCCACTAAGGGCGCACACGGAAATAACTTTACATTTTGGCGCGGGACCCTAAGCGAGACATCGCAAAAGACACAGTCCGGTCTGGAAACCAGGCCTACGCG
>JAGLDW010001287.1 GCA_023145395.1 Lentisphaeria bacterium
TGGGAGCCGCGATGGGATGATTGCCGAGATATTGTCAAATCTTGTGTATCGGCCCTTGTCCGAGCGGATCCTCCGGGCGGGATGACTAAGCGCTTTTGATCTCGATCCCGTCCGCGAATTGAACGCCTTGGATGACCTTGGGCAGCAGCTCGGAGCCATTCAGACAACGCCAGTGCTTCTCCGCCTCGCGGGCCAGCTTGAACGCCATCGTCAGGCCCGCGGTCCGCGAGCCCGAGCCTTTCGTCTGGCGCGTCCGATGCCGCACCGTGGCGAACGCCGACTCGATCGGGTTCGTCGTGCGGATGTGCACCCAGTGCTCGGCCGGGAAGTCGTAGAACGCAAACAGCGCATCCTTGTCCGCCGCCAAGCACGCACACGCCTTGGGATACTTCGCCTGGTAGAACTCGAAAAACTCGTCGTACGCGGCCAGCGCATCGGCCTTGGTCTCGGCGAGATACATCTCCTGAATCAGCTTCTTGGCGTGAGGCTGGGCTTTCTTGGCCAGCTTGTCCAGCACGTTGGCCGTCTTGTGGACCCAGCAGCGCTGCTGACGAGCCTTGGGAAACACCTCATCCAGTGCCGACCAGAAGCCGAGCGCCCCGTCGCCGGTGCACAGTTCGGGGCCGTGGCCTAGGCCGCGACGTTTCAACTCCCGCAGCAGCTCGAGCCACGACTGCTTGCTCTCCCGCTCGCCGTCGTGGATGGCCACCAGCTCTTTCGTGCCGTCGGGCAGCGTGCCCATGATCACGAGCAAACACGGCCGATCGTCCGTGAGCCGCACCTTGAAGTGAATCCCGTCGACCCACCAATACACGTAGCGTTTGCCTGCGAGCGAACGGTGCGTCCAGTCGTTGTATTCGTCTTCCCACACGCGCTTGAGTCGAGCGATGGTGCTGGGCGACAGGCCGGCGGCTTGCTCGCCGAGGATGGCTTGGAGCGCGTCGGGGAAGTCGTTGGTGGACACGCCCTTGAGGTAGAGCCAGGGCAGCAGGGCTTCAATGCTGGGCGAGCGGCGCATGTAGGGCGGGAGGATGTTGCTGGTGAACTTGTGGCCGGGCCGGGGGTCACGGACTCGAGGCTGCTGGACGGCGATGTCGCCCAGGCCGGTCTGGATGTTGCGTTGGGGCAGCGTGCCGTTGCGCACCACGAGCCGATGGTCGGTGTCGGGGGCGCGGAGGTGTTGATGTTTGTCGATGTAGTCGGCGACTTCGGTCTCGATGGCGGCTTGGAGGAGACGTCGAGCGCCTTCTCGGAGGGTGCCGTCGAACGCGGCGCAGGAGTCATGAGCCACTTGGCTTTTGAGGTCGACGATGTTAGATTGGTCCACGAGCGTATTCTCCTTTCGCCCCGGCGTCGGGGCAACACAGTGGATGAACACCCGGAGGATACGCTCTTTTCGTCGATACACAACTTTTGGTTATATCTCCCCTGAGATGTCCCTCGTTCTCGTCATGGAAGCACTTGGCCTTGCTGTACGTCCTCTTCCATGACCCCCACCCTTGGAGCCGCGGGTTCACACCAGGGCGAGGCTTGTCGAAATCATCCAGGAACATGGCTCGCTCCCTCTTGGCCTGGGGTCGATTGGTGCTCATCTCAGCATGGGCCAGATAGGGCAGAATGAACCTCTTCTTTGCCATTGTGAAGTAGTCATGGAAGAACCTCGCCCGCTGCTTCTGTTTCTCCGTCTGCGCCAGCTCAACGACCTTCGCCAGCAGCCTCTCAGCCTCGAGCACATCTTCCTGCGTCAAGGCATCCATGTACCCGCATTCCCGTCGTTGGA
>JAGLDW010001288.1 GCA_023145395.1 Lentisphaeria bacterium
GGTCTACTCCCCCGTGGATTTCTCCTGCGCGTTGGAGGGGGACTTGGATGAGAGCGTCATGGGCTACAAGAAAGAGAGCGCGCTGAAATTGCTGGCGAACATTCTCGGCGATGCCATGCGCCTGGAACGGTTGACACGAGACGGTGACGGCGAGGGCGCGCACCCGGCAGGAAAGGGGGGACGGTGATGTCCGGACCTTCCGACAGGGTGTTCGATCCCGAGATCATCGAGGAGCTTGGTCGCATTGACTGGATCGCAGACGCTATCGTCGATGGTTTCAAACAGGGCCTTCACCGCAGCACTACACGAGGGTTCAGTACAGAGTTCAGCGAGTTCAAACCCTACACCAAGGGGGATGATCCACGATTTCTCGACTGGCGTCTGTTCGCTCGCACCCGTCGTCTGTTTGTCCGCCGCTTCGAGGCGGAGACGAACATGACGTGCAGTCTGTTGCTGGATTGCACGCGGTCGATGGCCTGGCAGTGGGAGAGCACCGTTCCCAAATTGCGCTATGGCGCGAACTTGGCGGCGGCGCTGGCTCGCCTGTTCCTGCACCAGCAGGACTGTGTGGCACTCTACGCGGCGGCGGGTCGTGGCGAGCCAGCCGTTCTCCCTCCTTCGTCCCGGCGCGATCAGCTAGACCATATCTACGCTGTTCTCGCTGCTCAGAATCCCAACTCTGCCCCCTGTCTGGACGCTCTCTTCACCGCTTGCCTCGGGCAGAGTGGTGCACGCGGCCAGTTGATTCTGTTCTCTGATCTGGAGGAGGGGGGAGAGGAGGGATTGTCACGACTCCCAGAGCTGCTGAGCATGGGGCACGAGGCGATGGTGGTTCATATTTTGGATCGGGCCGAGGTCGAATTGCCCTTTTCGGATGGCATCACGCATTTGGTGGACAGTGAGAGTGGTGCCAGGCATTCCGTCGACATGCCGGAGCTTCGCCGGCGCCACGATGGCGAGGTGGCTGCGTTCCGAGCTCGATGGCGTCGGCTCTGCGCGAAGCATGGCGCTGCCTATGTTCCCTTGGACACGGGGGTGGACTATGTGACTGCACTCAGGCATATCGTGGCTGGTCGTCGGCATTTCATCGAGATGGAGACGGACGCAGCCAGATGATCGCTTTTCTCACACCACTCGCTCTTGTCGGCCTGGCGGCGCTCTCTTGGCCGCTCTACCTGCATTTGCGCAAGCGGCGCAGTCCGCGCGAGGTGGTGGTGCCATCGCTGCTGCTTTTCGAGCAGGAGTTGTCACGCGCCCGCAAGCGCAACCTGACAGAGCTGCTTCTGCTACTCTGCCGCTTGCTGACGTTCGCCGCTTTGGCACTGCTGCTAGCGCGCCCCTTTGTCAAGACAAGGCGGCGTCTGCCCCTACCCCTTCTGGGCGGAGAGCAACGTGTGCTTGCGGTGGTGATGGACAACGGAATCGAGACGATGGCACGGTACGAAGGGAGAACTCGGTTCGAGTGGCAGCGAGACTGGCTTGCGGCAAAGCTGCAGGCATTGCCTCCACACACTGCGGTTGCATTCGTTACCACAACTCAACCCGTGCCACCACCTTTGGTGACCCCCGACCGCGCTCTTCGCCAGCTTGGTGCATGTCGCCCGACAACCGTGAGTGGCAGCGTGCTGGAGTCGGTGGCCGCCGTACGCGAGAGCTGTGAAGGACGACAGGCTGCGCTTGTCGTCGTGGGATCACGCTCACCGGGACTCTGGCCTCAGGGAGAGGGCTTCGAGGGACGTGTTGCCATTCTTGACACGACCGGTCGCGGTGTGCCAGGCGGCATACTTCGAGCTGAACGCGAGGGAAATCCCCCAACGCTTTCCTGCCGTTTCTTTGGGCCCGCCGACGCGCATGCGGGGCGGACTGTCACCGTGTCGGACGGCACGGCGGATCCCGTGCTTCATTCCTTGCGTTCGGACGAGGCATTGACGGGACAGGTGAGGATTCCAATCCCCACACTGCGCGGTCAGCGGCTGCGCGTGCGGATTGGCGGAGGTGATGGCCTCGGTGTTTGGGATGCCTGGTACACTACGGGGATGGAGGAGGTGACGGCGGAAAAGAGTGTGGTGGTCTACCATGGGGATGATGACGGGGGAGTATTGGGCAAGCAGTTTCTGAGTGCGATTCTGCAGTCGAAACCTATTGGTGGGAAGGTCTATTATGTGCCCGAAAGCGCTTCGGTGACATTGGCGAAACTCCCCACGCCGGATTCTCTCGCCGTCGTCGGTCTCGCCAGTCTGACGCCGGAGGCTGGCACCTTTCTGCGGCGTTCGCTCGCGGATGGCGCACGTGTGCTGATTGCCCCTTCGGCATCGCAAGGCGAATTGGCGTCCCTTTCTTGGACCGCGCCGTCCAAGGGGCTCTGGCGTGTGGATTCGCTGGCTCCCGAGGCGGACCGGTGGTTCGACACCCAGGCACTGTCCTTGTCAGGCCTTGTGGGCATGGGGATTCCACGGCTCCATAGCGTGCGGATGCCTTCGAATGGTGTGGTTCTGGCGAGCGCGGCGGGAGCTCCAGTGGTCCTTGGAGTCCCTGTCGAGTCAGGTCGTCTTTTCGCTTTGGCCTTCCCCCTTGATCTGGAGACGAACAGTCCCGTCTTCCACCCCGTGTTCCCGCATCTGCTGCATGCTCTTCTGTATTCGGGAGGCTCGGCGCCCGTCGGGGACGTTCACTATCAAGTGGGGCAATCTCTCGATGTCGCGGACCTCCCTGGGAAAAAGGGGGGGCTGACGCTTCCGGATGGTAGCACCACCGATCTTGGTGCCGATGGTAGTATTTTTCTCGAACTCCCTGGGTTTTACACGTTGACGAACTCGACTGGCGTGCATGTGCTTGTCGTGAACACTCCTCGCCCCCCTCTGGCCGTTCCTCTGCCTCAGAGTCAGTGGAATGAGAATTGGCCTCAACTTGCAGTTCGCTGGCTGGACGAGGGGGTGGATCTTGGGAGTCGCGAGCTATACGCGCTGCATGGGGAGAGAGAGGCATATGATTTGTCCGCGCTAGCAGCTCTGGCACTTGTGGCCGGACTTGTTCTGGAGGCGCTGCTGCTGCTCGCCAAGGCATTTCGGAACGGGAGGGACTGACATGGTGTCTCTCTGCCTTGTTCTACTTCTACTCGCCTTTTTCGGCAATCTGCTGGTGTATGTGCGACTGCGTGGCAGACCAGTGCGCCGCGTGCTAGGCGCCTGTCTGAAAGGGATATCCTTTGTGGTGGTTGCTCTGCTGTTGTGGCTGATCTTTGTGCATGAGACGCATCCAGAGGATGATGATGGAGCGCAGAAGCGGACCATCTCGCTTCTGCGCGACCGGTCTGCGAGCATGGAGTTGCGCGCGGATGGCACTGTGTCGCGCACTGTCGTTGCCGACAGGATTGAGAGACTGTTGGAGAAGGCGGTCGAAGAGGACGATGAGGGTGGCACGATAGAAATCCGCCATTTCGAATACGGGGGGAACGTGGTTCGTTCAGGCAGCGGCAAGTCGGTGGACCCTGAGCATTCCCGAGTATCGCAGGCCGTGGATGCTGTGTCGGGACGCATGGGGGCGGGTGCTGTGCTTGTGGTTTCCGACGGATGCTTCGCTTCCGGGCAATCCGGTGGTGCGCTTCGACGACAGGCGGAGAATCGGGGCGTTTCCGTGTATTCTGTGGGCACTTTCGAGTCGGATCGCGCCTGGAATGAAATTATCCTTGGTGATCTGGACTTGGCCGCACTGAACCCCGAGAGTGTCTCCGTGCCGTTGATGGTAGGCCTTGGGGCGGTAGGCAGGGAGGTGGAGATGATCTGTCTGGTGGATTCGCGGAAGGTATGCGCCAAGCGGGTTGTGCTTGCGGATCGAAAGACTGTGACGCTGCTGCTCGGTGTGCAAGATCCTGGATGGCATCTACTCACCGTGACGACACCCGCGTTGGTGGGCGAGCTGTGTCAGGAGAATAACACGCGCAACGTGATGTTTCGGACCACGGGCCGCAAGAAGGTTGTGTTGCTGTATGGGCGTCCGACCCGCGAGACAGTGCAGCTAGCTCGGAACCTGCGGACTCAATTCGGTTCAAGATTGCAGGTGCTCCCCGAGTCTGAAGCCGCGATTGCGGAGGTGTCGGGTACGGATGTTGCGATGTTCGTGGTTGGGGACGTGCGTCCCGACCGCCTCTCCAAAAGCTTGCTGTCTGCGCTCGCGAGTCCCCGCGCCCGCCGTATCATGTTACCGTCCTCTTTGATGTTCTCCTGGCCGTTTTCACTCCCTGTGATAGGCGGGTCTGACGGTGTGAAGGCGCAGCGCCTATCCCTGGCACTACAGATTCCCGGAGGTGTGCGTCTCCCCACGTTGGAGCTGCTTGGGGAGTTGCGCGCGCCCGTACGCCGTCTGGCGGTGGTGCGTCCACGCCTGGGAGCCGTGGCACTGCTTGAGGCCGTTGGAGGCAACATGGCGCTCCCCTTTGTTGTTTCCGATGATCGATATGAGCCTCGGACATTGGTTGTCCTTGGAGACAGCACGTGGCGCTGGAGCATGTCCCCCAATGCCTCGATCCGTGCATGCTATGCTGCTGTTTGGCAGCACTTGATCAGTCTGTTGAGTGGCAAAGGATCGGAAGAATTGGATCTGGAACTGGCGCTGTCGTCGCTGCCAAGCACGGATGTCACCATCACCGTCCGGCCCCCACCCTCCATTGCAGATCCTCGGACACTGCATGTCGAGGTGGAGCTTGCGCAGGGCGGCGGCACGGCATCCAGACAAGCACTCATTTTCGACATCTCCCGTGGCTGTTTCACTGGCTCGGCGGGATATACAGTGCCAGGGGTAGTGCTGTGGGTGCGTGCGATGGGATGTGGTGACGGACAAACCTGCCGGTCTGAACGCAAACCCGTCTTTCGTGAGGCGTTTCGGAGCGAGCATGCCGTCACTGTGCCTTCGATTTCAGCCGTGCGCGGAATTGCGACTGACTCCGCGTTGGGCGCCTCCGCCATGGAAGGTGCCAAGGAGGTGGTTGGCAAACTGCTGCAGGAACTTCCCGAGCCTCCGCCCCCCGTGAGAAAACGGGAGAGATCCTTTCGCCTGGAGATGGTGTTGGCTGGGTTGCTTGTTGTTCTGCTCGGGATCGAGTGGGGAGTCGAGCGTCTGCTGCCTACAAGGGACGCTAGAAAACGGAAGGGGAGAATGAAAGAACCATAGGAGACAATTCAAATAGGAAATCCGGACGTTTTTTTGTGGTGCCAGGGGTGGGGGAGAAAAATGAATGAAACCAATGGGATCCCTTTGACTATTATCTTAGACTGTTCTATATTAGCCACTAGAAAGAAGATGCCTTGCTCGAGATTGATGGGGCGCAGTGAGGAAGATGCCATGGGAAGAATGCCAAGAAACTTCAGCAACACGGATCAGCAGATTTTCCACATCTTCAACCGCGCTTGCGGGCTCGAGAATGAGCGGCCCTTGGAGAATTTGGGATGCAGGGAGAAACTGCTTCAGCTCATTCTTCGGGCCACCAAGTTGCACAACTTCGACATTATCTCCTTCCAGATTGAGGGAAATCACTATCACATCGAGGGCAGAAGCAACCCGAACCCCGTTTCACGGCAGGAGGTAGCACGTCGGTATCAGGACTACTACGGAAAGGAGATTCCTCAGCATATCCTTGATGATGAAACCGAGTTTCGCAGGCTGGTTGATCGCATCGCTAGCGTGTCGGATTTTGCGGGGTTGTTCCAGGGCATGTTTTCAAGATGGTACAATAGGGAGGCGAGTCGAAACGGGTGTCCTCGGCGCGGCAGCTTTTGGGCTGGCCGTTTCAAGTGCAACGAACTGGAGATGGGCGATCCAGTGCTTGCGTGTCTTGAGTATATCGATCTGAACTGTGTCAAGGCAGGACTTTCCGATTCCCCCGCTGATTATCCTTATGGGTCGCACGCTCTCTGGGACCAATTGGAGAAGCATCCTTGCCCTGAAGCCTTATGCGAAGTGGTCGGACACTCGCTCGAAATCGCTTGGAGGAAGCGCGGGCCTCATATCGACATCGCCAACCCCGTGGTTATTCTCGCTCATGTGCGCGATCGCAGCAGTTTGGCAGCAAGAAATGTTGCGTCCAAGCGTTCGCGGGGGAGACACCACTATCTGGACCGCCGCTGCCGCAGTGGAGTTCGGGCATCACGCTCCGAGGACGCCCCATGCACTCTCTGGGACCGTGACGGTGTTGTCGGCAGTGTAAAGTTTGTTCATGCGCGTCTGTGTGAACTTGTTACTCGCTAAGAGTCGGTGCGGAAAGTTCTTTCATCCCGCAGTGCGCATGCGCAATGCGGGATGAAAGAACTTTCCGTGCCGACCCCAAGATGCAGCTTCTCTGTCTATCTCGGCAAGAAAAACACCTGTCAGATTGTCTTGGCAGCAAGTTGCCGCGCCCAATAGAGCCAGGAATCATGATGCCTAGCACCGATAGTGCTGGAGGTGTTTGATCCCTGGCACCACCTCCACCTCTGATATCGTCTCTCCATCTCTCGGTCAGCCGAGTGCGACATCGAGTGTCATCATGGTGGCGAATCCGAACATGCCTCCCATGGTGGCGAAATCGGTGTTTCCCTCCATTTGGGACTCGGGGATGAGCTGTTCAATAACCACGAAAATCATGGCACCAGCTGCGAAGGAGAGCGCATAGGGGAGGATGGGTTTGCAGATGACCACTGCAATGGCTCCAAGCATGCCCGAGATGGGTTCGACCATTCCGGAGAGCTGTCCGTACCAGAAACTTTTCATGCGACTCATTCCCTCGCGCCGAAGAGGGACGGAGACGCTGGCGCCCTCTGGGAAATTCTGTATCCCTATTCCGATAGTTAGGGCGATTGCCGCGCCGAGGGAGAAGCCCTCGTAGCCTGCTGCGACGGCGCCGAAGGCGACCCCTACAGCCAAGCCCTCCGGGATGTTGTGGATTGTGATGGCGAGGACCAGCAGCACGCTGCGCCGCCAGGATGTCTTGATTCCCTCCGCTTTCTTCATTCCGGGGTGCAGGTGTGGAAGTACGGCGTCGATTCCCCGGAGGAAGAAGCCACCAAGAAGGAATCCAATCAATGCAGGGACCCAGGAGGGGAGCGGTCCCCCCTCCGACATCTCAATTGCTGGACTGAGAAGAGACCAGAAACTGGCGGCGATCATGACGCCGGCTGCGAAGCCGAGCATTCCGTCCAGCACTTTGCGGTTGATGGTCCTGAAGAAAATCACCAACGCAGCGCCCAATGCTGTGACAGCCCAGGTGAACAGTGTGCCTAAGAGGGCTTGGGCGACTGGATGGAGGCCGGTGAAGAGGTTCGTGATCGTCTGCATGGTTCTTATTCCAATTTGTTTTCAAGATGATTGCAACTATAGTTCCGCATCCAGCATGGAACGGCAGATGGTCTGCCTCCAGCAAGAACAGGAGTGGCACTATGGGCAGGAAAGTCGTTTTTTCCAAAGTCGAGATAGCGGAAGCGCAGCACATGGTCGGTGGCGCGACCGATGTCCGCCAGCTCAGAGACGGCCTGGCGGTGGTTCTCTCGGTCGACCTGAAACTGACCAATCGGCAGGTTGCCGATGTGTTGCACGCCAGTCCGGCAACGGTTGTCCGGATGCATGGCCGGGTTCGCGAACAGGCGAAAGGAGGCGTAGCGGAAACCGGGAAAAAGTCCACATGGGGCGGTCGGAGACGAGCCTACATGACTCCGGAAGAGGAAAGCGACTTTCTCCGCCCCTGGGAGGAGCAGGCGGCTAGCGGCGGCATACTTGTCGTGCCACCGATTCACGTGGCCTTCGAGCGCCGCGTCGGCCGACGCGTTCAGCCGGCGACGGTCTATCGCCTGCTCGCCCGGCATGGGTGGCGAAAGGTCGCGCCCGACAACATTCATCCGAAGGGAAATCCGGAAGTCCAGGAAGAGTTCAAAAAAGGGGGCTCTCCGACGCGCTGGGTGAAGCGATGAAGAAGAACCACACGAACCTGCCGACACTCGTGATGTTCCAGGACGAAGCCCGCTTTGGTCGGCTGAGTCTTCCACAGAGATGCTGGGCGCCATCTCCAATCCGCCCGCTCGTCGTACAGGGCGTCGTGCGCGAGTACACCTATGCGTATGCGGCGTTGGCACCGATGAGTGGCGATCTGGACTGGATGATCGCGTCCAGCATGAACACAACTGAAATGGGAGCTTTCCTTCGTCACGTGGGAGAACGCCACAGTGACAAGTTCGTGGTGATGGTTCTGGACGGGGCTCCATCCCACCGGGCGGCGCGGCTACCCGTGCCGGCGAACATGGCCTTGATTCGCCTTCCCCCGTACTCCCCGGAGTTGAATCCGGTCGAACACCTCTGGGACGAGATGCGCGAGAAGCACTTCGCCAACCGAGTGTTCGACTCGATGGGGGCCGTGATCGCCCAAGCACTGGGTGCCCTCGACGACTGGGAATCGTCGCCCGAGGCGGTTCGCTCGTTGGCGGGATGGCCTTGGATTGTTCAGGCGTTGCAATCATCTTGAAAACAAAATGGAAT
>JAGLDW010001289.1 GCA_023145395.1 Lentisphaeria bacterium
TAAGCTGCCCTAAGTAGTGCCATGGACATGTCGGTGAGTATAGATTCGCTGTACTTACAGTATCTGACCCCGGTAGATCCAGACCCCAGTAGATCCAATTGTTCACGTCGCAACAGTCCTGCCAACCGAGCTGGCCAATCACGGCATGGGCGCTATTTTGTCCGTCGTGTACTCTCTGGCTGGACCCGGCCGGTCACAAGACATTACGCAGGAGGAAGGCGCAATCAGAGCGCCTTCGAAGAGGAGAGTCCCATGTGCGCAAGCCTTTTCCTCCAGCGGTATCTGACGATACTGACCCTTGCCCTTTTCCTCGTTTCTCTGCAGGCACACGCCCAGAAGCACGGGCTCGGAGCAGACACGCGTGTGGAGGCGAGGGCATCGGCAAACGTGACGACGCCGGGGGAGGCCGACAGCGACTTCGATGGCGTTCCGGATGCCCAAGACCTGGATCCCCTCGTCTACGCTGACCAAGAGATCACATGGACCGTCAGTTCGATGACGTTCGGCTGGAAGACGGAAGTGCTCAGAGAGTTCCGCGACAGGTCCGAGAACACGAAACTCGACGAGGCGATCAAGACGCTTGACCTGAACCGCCATGCTTCCGTGAAACTCTACGGCGAGGCGGAAGCTGGCATGAGTGCAGAGATGGAGAGTAAGGGAATCGCCAGCTTCAACCCCTTCGAGGCTCTCGGTTCCGGGTTAAGCTACAGGGCTCGCGCGAGCATGTCCGCCAAACTCGGCATCTCGGGCTCAGGCGAATTGGACTGGCGGAAAGGGAACAAGGAGCGTGCTCAAGACCTCACTACCGTCATGAAAGCGGTCAGTTCTCGTTTCGCGATGAGCAGGCCATTTGTCGAGTTCACAGTCGTTTTTGTGAACGCCGGAGCGCAAGCTTACGACTGTACCCAACTTGAGGTGCCCGTGATGATCGGCGGCGATGTCGTAGCCTACGCCCGCTGCCAGGAGACCGATGCCAAGAGTGATTTCAGCATCCCTTCCCGGAGACCAAGAGGCGTACCGGTACGCTTCCGTGCCGCAATGGACAACTCCAACGCGCTGCGTTTGCTGGAGTTCCTGATGGACCGGGCCCCATCTGTACGCATTGAGAACAGCCGTGGTCGCATCGTTTCCCAGAACACTGGCGTGGACGTAATCTCCTTCGTGCAGATGGCCTCGCAGAACACAAGTGCCCTTAGCATCCGGCGAGGCGACGCTCCGGCGGTGACGTGGCGTGTGGCCCGCAGTTCGCCATCAGGCCCGGTAACACTCCGGGAGGCGATGGAAGCCATCAACAGCCTCGTGCGCAAAGCTCAAGGCAGTGACATTCCGGTTTTCCGGATCACCGATGGCGTGCTCGACTCGATGGCTGGCGTGGGTAACGGCGCTGGCCGTTGGTGGAGGCTTTCCATTGACGGGCAAGATGTGGACTTTGACCTGGCACGGGGTCTTGGCCGACAGGTGACAATTAGCCTTGGCAGTAAGCCGCCGCCCGTGACTTCTCGGTACCTCGGGGCCATCCGCAGCAGCGCCGAGGCCGGAGTGGTGTTGCACCAGTATTTCCTCGGGGTGTGTTACGCCTTAGGCACCGGAGTCCCGAAGGACGGGGTTGAGGCTGTCAAGTGGTACCGGAAGGCCGCAGAGCAGAACTACGCCTCCGCGCAGTACAACTTGGGCCTCTGCTATCACAAGGGCATTGTAGTCCCGAAAGATGAGGCTGAGGCCGTCAAGTGGTACCGGAAGGCCGCAGAGCAGGACTACGCCCCCGCGCAGTACAACTTGAGCCTCTGCTATCACAAGGGCATTGTAGTCCCGAAGGACGAGGACCAGGTCGTCAAATGGTCCCGGAAGGCCGCTGAGCAGGGGGACGCCTGCGGACAGATGCTGCTGGGCGGGTGTTACGCCTCCGGC
>JAGLDW010000129.1 GCA_023145395.1 Lentisphaeria bacterium
CCGAGCCGCTGGACTTGGGTTGGGCGCGCCGGAGTCTCGACGACGAGAGTGGCTATGTGCGCGATTGGGCGCGCCACAATGTGGCGCTGGCGAAGAAGGCGCCGGCACCCATCCAGAGCAGAGTCCCCTTCGAAATCCAGACCCTTGCGTTCGGCACTTCGCTGGTGGTCGTGACGTTGGCCGCAGAAGCCAGCGTCGAGCACGGCCTGCGCCTTAAACGCGAACTCGGACCCCACTTCGACAACGTCCTCGTGCTGGGTTACAGCAACGGCATCGTGGGCTACCTTCCGGTCAAACGCCAGATCCCCGAGGGCGGTTACGAAGTCATCGCCAACAACCAATACTTGAAACGAACCGGCCCGTTCGCCGAAGACACAGAGGAACGGATTCATAGCACCATTCACGCGATGCTGGGCCTTGCGGCTGCCAAATGATCCTGGCTCGCGACGCCACTATGGGCATATGACATGGACAAGCAGAAAGCAAAATAAAAAGCTAGGGTTGTGACTAGAAGAGTACGCTGTTTCTGGCACAACCCGCCGCACAAAAAAGGGAACACACAATGAGCGAAATAGACAAACTTGCGTTACTCGGCGGCTCCAAAACGGTCACTCTCGATGACGGCGACATCTTCGCCTGGCCCATCGTGACCGAGGAGGACGAACAGGCCGTGCTGGAGGTGCTGCGCCGTGGGGGCATGAGCGGCATGGATGTGACCAAGCAGTTCGAGAAGGAGATGGCCGAGTGGCATGGTGTCGAACACGCTCTCGGGTTCAGCAGCGGCACGGCCGCCCTGCATTCGGCCATGTGGGCCTGCGATGTCCGCAGAGGCGATGAGATCATCGTGCCCGGGTTCACCTACTGGGCCTCGGGTCTGCCCGCGCTCAATCTTGGCGCCACGGTTGTTTTCGCCGACATCGAGCCCGACACCCTTTGCCTCGATCCCAAGGACATCGAGCGCCGCATCACCGAGCGCACCAAGGCTATTGTGCCCGTCCACCTCTCCGGCCATCCGACCGACATGGACCCGATCATGGAGATCGCCGAGCGTCATGGTCTCAAAGTGATCGAGGATGTGTCCCACGCCCATGCCGGCAGATACAAGGGCCGCCTGCTGGGCACGATCGGTCATGTCGGCGCCTTCAGCCTCATGTCCGGCAAGTCGTTTGCCATCGGGGAAGCGGGCATGTTCATCACCAACGACCGCGCCATCTACGAGCGGGGCCTGGTCTTCGGTCACTACGGGCGCCACAACGAACTGACTCTTCCCGAACTGGTTGCTGGTGCGGGCATGCCGTGGGGTGGTTTCAAGTACCGCATGCACCAATTGTCGGCGGCCATGGGTCGTGTGCAATTGAAGCACTACGCCGCTCGCGTGGCGGAGATCCAAAAGGCCATGAACCACTTCTGGGACACCGTAGGCGACATCCCCGGCGTCAAGGCTCACCGCCCGGACCCGTCCACGGGCAGTTGCATCGGTGGCTGGTATGCCGCACGCGGGCTCTACCGACCGGAAGAGTTGGGCGGCCTACCCTTGGGGAAGTTCTGCGAGGCGGTCCAGGCCGAAGGCGGCAAGGCCGGCAAGACCGGACGCCGCGCCATTCACCTCCACCCCATTTTCAACGACATCGATGTCTATGGTGATGGCACACCGACGCGGATTGCCTTCTCCGACCGCGATCTTCGCCAGCCCGAGGGCAGCCTGCCCGTGGCCGAAGCCTTCCACGAGCGCACGGTCATGATTCCGTGGTTCAAACACTACCGCCCCGAAATTATTGAGCAACACGCAGCCGCCTACCGCAAGGTGGC
>JAGLDW010001290.1 GCA_023145395.1 Lentisphaeria bacterium
ACATGAAACGGTCGAGCTGTGCTTCGGGAAGAACGTAGGTGCCCTCCATCTCAATGGGGTTCTGGGTGGCGATGACCATGAAGGGGGGGGCCAGGTCATAGGTTTTCCGACCGACGGAGACTTGGTGCTCCTGCATCGCCTGGAGGAGTGCGGCCTGGGTCTTCGGGGGTGTGCGGTTGATTTCGTCCGCGAGCACCAGATTGGCGAAGACGGGGCCGGGGATGAACTCGCGCACGCGGCGTCCCGTCTCGGGGTCCTCGTCGATGATGTCCGTGCCGGTGATGTCCGCAGGCATGAGATCGGGGGTGAACTGGATGCGGCAGAAGTCGAGCGCGAGCGCTCTGGAAATGGTGTTGGCCATCAGCGTTTTTCCGAGCCCCGGCAGGCCGAGCAGTAGAACGTGTCCCTGGCAGAGCAGGCTAACGAGGATGAATTCGAGTGCTTCATGCTGGCCGTAGATGACCTTGCCCACCTCGTTCATCAGCACGTCGTGGGCTTCGAGGAGGCGTTCGATCAGTTTGAGTTCGTCGGTCGAGGCGTCGGTCATGGTGCGGAGTTCCTCATTGGATGCGGAGGGTGAAGCGGCGTGCGCCTTGCATATCGGGGGATGCGGGTTCGGCGGATGGCTCTCCGTCCGCATTCGTCTCCACCACGGCGTGTTCCGTGCGCAGAAGATTCTCATCCCAGTAGAATGTGGCGACCGCCGCATTGACGGCTGCGACGATCTCCACGACGGACAGCATGCCGTCTCGGTCGTCGTCGCTGGCGCGTGGATTCTCGAGAATGGTGGCCAGGGCGTGGGGAAATTCGGTTTCGTTGTCCTTCTCGCCCGGGGTGCTTGCCGCCACGATGCAGCGATGGCGTCGGCTCAGTGGCTTGACCCAGTTTCCACTGGAGGCGGTCGTGAGCCAGAGCGCCACGGGGGTGCGCCGCTCGATGCGTGCGAGTTTTTCGGCGATCCGCTGCACAGTCACATCGCTGCCGGGCAGGTTGAAATTGGCGCCCCCGGGGATGGTGTTGGCATGTCCGAGGAAGAAGATCCAGATGGGTCTACCATCGCGTGACATGCGGACTGCATCGTCAAGCTCTCGCAGGAGATTCTTGGCGTCGCATTGTCTGTGTGGAGCGGATTTTCCCTTGCCGAAGAGAATGCGGATGTCTTTGTCAGCGATTCCGAGTCCTCCGGTGAGTGCTTTGCGCATTTGCTGCACGGTCTGCAAGTAGCGCTCTCTCCGTTTTTCGTCCCCCGGGTGTCCCATGAAAATCCATAGGCGCGGGGAGGACGTCTCGATGGTCTCCTGGGCGAGGGTGGGCTGGGGGCACAGGGTGGCCAGAAGCGTGAGGATGGCGATCACTGCCAACAAGGGGGTAGCAGTTGCGCGGACGCGCCCAGGGCAGGCGTCGGAAGACATTGCTTTTTTGCGATGACGAAATTGCATGCGTATAGGATAGCGCCTGCACGTGTCTGAGCAACGCGCGGCGTCGCAGGTTCGTGGCCTTCTGAGACTGGGGCATTCATCTCGGCGAGTTCAGAGCAGGCTTCGCCCGCAACCCAAGCTCCTGAAAAGCCTACCACGGAGACACGGAAGAGGAGGTATACGTGAGATCCGGCAGAAGTAGACAACTACACTCACTGGATAGTCTCTTTTCCGCTCTTCTCGGTGTCTCCAGCGCAGCGTCCATCAAGCCTCCGGCACCCACACCGATCACTCTCCTGCCACCGACTTTCCGGCGGCATGTCCGGCTAGATGCCCGGACGCGAATGCCCACTGTAGGTTGAACCCGCCGCATGGACCGTCCAAATCGAGCATTTCTCCCGCGAAGAAGAGCTTCGGCACGAGGCGGCTCTCGAGTGTTTTGGGATCGACGGACTTGAGG
>JAGLDW010001291.1 GCA_023145395.1 Lentisphaeria bacterium
CTGACTGCTGACATCGCCACCCAGGTGGTTGCGAGGACGAGGCCCGGACAACGGCAGTATGACAGCCTGCTGGCCTTTTTTCTCGCCAGTGAATTGACTGCGGACCAGTTTGCCGGCATTGCAGACGCGTTGACTGTGGTCGAGGGCGACTATATGGAAGGCCTGGTCAATGTGAATGCCGCCTCCGCAACGGTCTTGGCTTGCCTGCCGGGGATGGATGAGCAAGCTGCGGAACGCGTGGTTTCCTACCGGACAATCCATGCAGAGAGCGAAGACTTCCGTTCGGTGGCTTGGCTGGCTGAGGTGCTCAGTCAGGATCAGGCGATGGGGATTGGCCCCCATGTCACCACCAAGACATATCAGTGTTCCGCCGACATTGTCGCAGTGGGAGAAGGGAACCGGGGATGTCAGCGCGTGTTTCTGGTATTCGACACTTCGGGCGAGGAAGTCCGCACTGTGTATCATCGCAGCCGGTCGGCGCTGGGCTGGGCGCTGGGAGATGATCTTCGGGAGGCAATGAGACCATGATCTGGCAAAGCAAACGACGCACTGTCATCCTAGTTCCCGCCACCGACGGCGTATATGCCTTTCGCAGCATTGCCGACTCGGCTCAGTCCGGCGAGGGCATTTGGATTCCACTGCTTCTGCAGGATGGGAGGGAAGAGGACCTGGGAGGCGCCCTTCGCGCAAAGCTCGAGCAGGCAGGTTTCCACGCGAGCAACTGTCTTCTTGCGGTGCCGCCGACATGGTGTGCCGACCAGCTGGTGATGTTGCCTTCGACACCGGTGCCCGACGAGACCGAGTTCTTTCGACTTCAGGCCGAGATCAAACTGCCGTTTTCATCGAACGAGACTGCCCTGTCCATCTCCAGATTCTCCTTGTCGGATGGCACTCGCGGCGCACTCCTGATTGCCTTGCCTCTGACTAGGCTGCAGCGCTGGGAACGACTGCTGGCCGCATCGGGTTTGGCGTGCAGGGGGATGTTCCCCGCCGTGTGGGGACACGACTCCCAGTCGGCGACTCCGGAAGCCGTGGTGACTCACCACGGCCAAGATGTGTTCCTCCAGGTTGCGGGTGTGGATGGCATGGTGGTCTGGAGGCATCTGGGCACGTCAACAGACACGGTGCACTGCGCCCGGCAATTGCGCATCGCCCTCGTCAGCCTGCCACCGGGCGCTGTCGCCGGACTCGCAGGCATCCGCATCGTGGCGCCGGAGAACATGCGTGACACTGCTGAGCAAGGTTTTGGGGGGCTGCGCGATGCCAGTTACCTGCCTGGCTTGAAGGTTGATTTCAGTTGCCAGCCAACTGCACAGGACATCGCAGCATCTCTCGCGGCCGAGGCGTCGGCCTCTCGCCTCGCCACCTTTCAGGACTGGTCGAACGAACCGACACGTAGTGTGGGTCAGCGAAGCCGTGTCGTCATTGCGGTGGTGGCAGTGTTGCTGGCGCTGCTGGTTTTGGGCGCTGGCCTACTTGTCAAGCAGGCCTTTCGCCTCGGGAGATTGCAGGATGAACAAGCACGACTCGCCCCCACTGTGCGACATGTCGAGAATCTACGCCAGACAATTCGCGATCTGAGGCCTTGGTTCGACACTCGGCCGCGCACGCTGGATGTGTTGCGTGCCATTACCGAGGCATTTCCCGACCGGGGCAGTGTGTGGGTGACACAGCTCTCGGTGGTCGATGGACATGAGGTGAAACTCATGGGCCTGGCTGCAAATACCGATGCCTGGCTGACCATGCAGGAACAGCTTCGCCAGTCGTCACGAATTGCCCAGCTCCGTGTCTCGCAGGCTCGGAGTACAAATGGAAACGGCGAGTTGGTGTTTGCCTTGTCTTTCTCTCTGACTGACAAAGGAGGACAACCGTGAGCATTCCCCCTAGACAACAGATCCTTGGCGCTCTGACAGCTCTTTTAGCCCTGTTTTTCCTGGTCGATCATTTTGCCTTGACCCCATTGCTGAACAAGTACCGTGGACAATGTCGAGACATTCAGAAACTCGAGGAACTGTTGATTCAGGAGCACAGCTTGGTCAAGCACAGAGAAAACTGGGAACGCCGGGTGCAGACCTTCCGGGACCATGCCTTGCCCACCAATCCCAGTGAAGCGGAAAACACGGTGCTGAGAGCCTTGCGAGACTGGGCGGATCAGAGCCACCTCGCCGTTGAATCGGTGAGACCACGCTGGCAGCAGGAAAAGGATGGCCCCCAAATCCTCGAAGTTCGTCTTTCAGGACTGGGAGATCTGGAGGAGATCACCCAGTTTCTGCTGGCTGTGGAAGTCGCGAAGATTCCCATTCGTGTAGTGAAAGCCGATCTTTCCGCCATGCGTGCAAACCCTCGGAACATTGCGTTGAATCTCTTGGTTCAAGCTGTCTTGATTCCCCCGGAGAAGAGCGAAGAAAGCGGAGGAGGCACCCTGTGAAAACAACACAATGCATCGTGGTCATTGCCTTGCTGATGCTCTGTCCAGTGTTTGCCGGAGATGCATCCGTTGACTCTCTGGCTGGCTACAAGTTGATTCTCGAGCGGAATATATTCGATGTCAACCGGGGCCGCCCGGCGCCTCCAACCGCTCCCCTCCCCTCGAGTCAACCAGCGCCGGCGAAACCACCAGCCCATCATCTCGACCTGAATGGCATTCTGATCAATGGGCGGGTTGGCGAAGTCTTTGTGACGGGAGCGCAGGCCGCGTCATGCGAGGTGCTCCGATTGGGTGACAAAGTTGGAAATACTGAGATTGTCGGCGTGTCAACGCAAGCCGTTTCGCTCAAGATGCCTGATGGCAGCGTGTTGCTGTGGCCAGTGGGAATGCGCCTGGTTGAGGATGGGGAAGACTGGTGCCTTGAGGGTGCTTCCCCCACCACCAAACCGACGGAAAGTATCACCAGAGATGCCAAGAAGCAGCTGGACTCAGCCGCTGTTATCAAGCGTCTGATGGAGCGACGCAAGAAGGAGCAGGGAAAATGATCATTCGTATGGGGACCCCATTTTTTGCAGTCTTGATGGCACCCGCTCTCCTCTTCGGCGCACTGTGCAGTGCACAGGTGACGACGGAGCAGGCAAGCGCCTCGGCGACCTCGGAAGCGGCAGTGCGAGAGGATGCTGCAATCCGCCTGAACTTTCGCGGGGCTCCGCTCGATGCGGTACTTGACCACCTGAGCAAGGCAGCTGGCTTTGTGATTGTGAAAGAAGGGACCCTGGATGGCACTGTGGATGTGCTCAGCCACAAGCCGCTGACCGCGGCGGAGGCGGTCGATTTGCTCAATACCGTGCTGACTCCACATGGACTGGTTGCCATTCAAACCGACAGGATTCTCAAGATCGTGCCGCGAGATAAAGCCAAGAGCCACGATCTTCCCGTCCACAGTGGAGCGGATCCCGAAGCGATTCCCAAGGGGGAGAACATGGTGACGCAGATCGTCCCTGTGCGTCATGCGGACGCGGTCAAACTCCTGGAGAACTTGGAGCCGCTGCTGAGTTCCTATTCCTCGATCAGCGCGAATCAGAGCAGCAATGCAGTCATCATCACGGACACGCAAACCAATATTCGGCGCCTGGTGTCTGTCATCCAAGCTCTGGACACATCAATCTCCGCGATCGCCGAAGTCAGAGTCTTTCCCCTCAAACATGGCGACGCGGACAAATTGGCGACGATCATCAACAGTATTTTCGAGGATCCGTCCAGCTCGGGACAACAGACGGATCGAAGAAGCCGCATGGCTCAGATGTTCATGCGCATGCGAGGCGGCGGGAGCCGGGGAGGAGAAAGCTCCTCCGGCAAAAGCGACAGCCAGGCGCGAAATGCGGCCACCCGAGTCAAAGCCGTTGGGGATCAGCAGAGCAATTGCCTGGTGGTCAGCGCGCCCACGGAACTCATCGAGACGATTGCCGGACTCGTGGAGCAGGTTGATGTGCCCCTGTCCGACACGGCCCAACTGCGCATCTTCCCTCTGCGGTATGCCGAGGCGGAAGACGTCGCCGACAGTCTGAATGAACTTTTTGACGAGGATGCCGGTGGCAGCAGCCAGAGCGGCCAATCGGGACGCCCGTCCTTCTTCTCGCGATCGGGAATGCGGGGCAGCAGCAGTTCCTCGCGCGGGGGAAGCTCTCAAGGACGATCCGGAAACAGCAGAAGCCTGGCGGAAAGCGAACTGCGCGCCGTCGCGGATGTCCGCACCAATTCCGTAGTCGTCAGCGCATCGGAAGACACCCTCCTCATGGTGGAGAAGATCGTCTCCGGACTGGACGAAACTCCGAAGAGTGTCCCCCAGGTGTTCATCTATCGGATCGAACATGCGGATCTTGAAAAACTGCAGGAACTTCTGGAGGGCATGTTCGAAGATCTGGAGACCACCTCCACCACTTCGAACCTCGGTCGCGCCACTCCCACGGGCAACGTGAGAAGGAATTGAACATGAAAACACCCGCCATTTCGCTTTTTGCTCTGCTTCTGTCGATCCTGTCGAGTTGGGCTGCCGAACCGGTCGCCGCATCCGATGGCCGTGTGCTGGGGGCAGCGCATTTTGAGATCGACTTGGACAGCAACAGCCTGATCGTGACTACCGATGAAGAGACGAATGAGACCATTGGAAAGATCATCGCGGAACTGGACCAGGCTGTGCCGCAGGCTCTTATAAAGATCCTGTTTCTCGAGGTCCAGCATGGTGACGACTTGGACCTGGGCACCGATATCAGCTACAGCCACGAGTCTTCAAATGGCGACAAATCCATCCTCAACACCATGTTCGGCGCTGCTT
>JAGLDW010001292.1 GCA_023145395.1 Lentisphaeria bacterium
GCACGGACTGCGAAAACGACGGGCTGTTCTGCACGCACGAGCAATGCGACGCCGGTGGTATTTGTCAAACCGAACCCCGAGATTGCTCTCAATGGTCGAATGACTGCTTCGAGGGCCTATGCAGTGAGGCCCTGGAAACCTGTGTTCCGGATGCGCTGCCGGAGGGTGATTCCTGTGGGGACACCTACTGCAATGGACTGAGTTTCATGCAGCCCACCTGCGACAGCAGCCAACAATGCAGCGTGGCCTCCACCATCACGATCTGTGAGGATGGAGACCGCTGCACCGAGGACGCATGCAATGCCATGGGTGGCTGCGAATATCAGCCCGTCACCGGCTGCACGGTGCAAACCGGAGATCTGGCCGACTATGCCGTGGCTGGCGACGGCAGTATCTTCACGGTGCAAACGACCAGCGATCGGGTTTTGGGCCGTTGTTACTTACCGAATGGCAACCCACGAACGATCGAATTCGATGTGTCTAGCGGCTCCGTGGCCAGCGTGGAGCCGGGTGGAACCCAGGTGCTCTCTGCACGGGATACCGGCATAAGCCTGGTGAGTTTCGTGCTGCGTGACACGGCCGGCGATACCAATACTCGAATTTTTGTGTCCCAGCTTTACGACGCGGACTGCCAAAAAATCTTAGCCACTCCCATCTTCTGGCCGGCGCCTATTTCTCCCAATCTCTATTTCGACACCGCCATGGACGCTGCTGGAAATTTCGCCCTGCTCTGGCAGAATGCCGGCACCAACTCTCATACCTTTCTGACCCTCTACGACAGCGCCGGCAACAGGATTGGACCGGAGGGTCACCTGGTTAACAACGCCAACCAGTGCTCTTCCGCTGCAGGCTTCCATGTGGCCTTGCGTCCCGATGGGAGCGGCGGTGTGGTGACCTGCCAGCTTAGCGGGCATTCTCCCATTCGCTATCGCCGATTCGACGCGGGCGGCAATTTCCTGGATGGCACCGACAGCAGCATGCCTGAACTGGCCAACACCAGCAGCAACAATTCTTCCGCCTATTGGACCCACCAAATCGCCATCAACGACAACGACGTCATCGCCGTGGAATGGCAGAATCAATATGATTACACCTACGAGCTGGATCTGCTGGACGCCGACGGCAGCCTCAGGGCGCATCGTGTCCTGGGCACCATCAGCAGCAACGCCATCGATGGATTCAAGGCCTTTCATCAGAAGGTGGCCTTGCTGGGCAACGACTTCATCCTGCGCGACAACGAATCACCGGTCACCCTCTATCGGGTCGACCAGGATGGGCAACTTCTGGGCTGCGACCGCCTGGATTATCTCAACACCAGCCTGCGTTCCTCGGGCAGTGTTTTGCATATGCTTGATGGAGATCGGGTGGTTCGAGATGTTGTGAATTTCGATTCCTGGCTCGGCTGCGCGCCAAGCGGTTGCGGCAATGGCGGCCCGGATCCATACGAAGGCTGCGATGACGGAAATCTTCTCTCCTTCGACGGCTGCAGCGAATTCTGTGACATCGAGGCTTGTGGCGACGGCGTGGTCACCGGCCTGGAAACCTGCGACGACGGCAATTTCGCGCCCAACGATGGCTGCGATCCGCTTTGTCAGCTGCAAGACCCGCAAGCCCCCGACGAACCCATCCTGGGGCCGGCGGACGACTTCGATGTGGCCGCCGACGGGCGCATGATTACGGCTCGCCTGGAAAACGGTACGATCTTCGCCACCTGCTACGCGCCGGACAAAAGCCTCTTGCGGGCCCGCTTCCCGCTTGCCCGTGGGCGCATTGCAAGTCCGCAGGTGGTCATGTCGCGCAACGGCACCTTGTCCCTGGTGGCCTGGCGGGATCTGACGACGCACAAGATCATGGGCTCCTGGCTTGGCCCCCAATGCCAACTCTTCCATCATTCGCGAGAGCTCCTTTCAAGTGAATCGTACAGCTACACTATCGCCATGGATGACCAAAACCGAGCAGCGGCCATGGTGGGCAATCATCTGGAAGGAATGCGCTTGGCTTTGTTCGGTCCGCTGGGTGTTCGCATCGGCTCGGAGCTGATACAAAATTGCGGCGGAACCAGTCGCGGGCACCTGGCCTTGAATCAGGCCTCCGGCGGTGGCGTCATCTCCTGCGCCCGCAGCAGTGACCACTTTTCTTTCCGGCGCTTCGACGCGTCCGCCAACTGGGTGGATGCCGGCCTGCGGGATGTCGATGTCGTGCTGAACGACATGGAGGTGGGAGGCGGACCGGCCGTAGGCATGAACGATCTGGGACAATTCGTCTTTCAGTGGCGGAGTTACGATGAGCACATGCACGCCGAGTTCTTCGACAGCGATGGAAGCTTCATCCAGTCCGTGCTCACCAGCATGAAGCAGCGCGAGCTT
>JAGLDW010001293.1 GCA_023145395.1 Lentisphaeria bacterium
TGTCGTAGATCACCTCGGCGGGCCCAGTCGCACGCGGGCAGCTCATGATTCCCTTGTCGAAATGGTTCCCGCGCAGCTCGAATCCCGCTTCGCCATAGTAGTCTGCATCCCGTTTCACGCCTCCGTGAGCAAGTCCCCTGCTGAACGTGAGATCACTCAGAAACACTGCCTTGCCGGTGGGTTCCACGATGCCCGAGACGGTGAAACTGAGCAGGCAGGGAACCGGGTTCAGAGCAGTGTCGTGGACACGAATCGTCAGAACGGGCGGATAGTCGATCTCCCGGTCCTTGACCATGTCGGCCAGCAAAGGCACATCGAGACGTACGGTCTGTCGCTTGTCGGCGCCTTGGATCTCCACTCCGGGGGCATCGTTCTTGAGCACTTTCTTTGCCAGCGTGATTTGCGGCGGCCGCATCGGGTTCGCGTCGGAGAAGGTCAGCGCGAGTTTGGCCGCGCCCATGGCGGAAAGATCCATGCCGCGCTCGTAGGCCACTTGCTTCCCGTCCACGACCATGCCAAGCAGTTTGGGCGGTTCGGCGTCGGCATAGTCCACATCGGGATCGGGCTTGAGAATCAGCATTCCCTCACCGGACGCAAGCTGCGTGGAACCCAACGAGAATACTCCATTCTCGGACTTCAGTGTGTCGGCGGCAGGCGCGCTGCCAGTCGCCTTGTACACCACCATTTCGGTTGCGTCCGGCATGCTCACAGTGATCCGGTCGGTGGTCGTCATGAGCCGGTAGAGCTGCTTGCCCTGGGCCTGGAACACCAGGTTTGTCGGCAGGCGTGCCGCGTCCCCCGGTGCAACCGCATGCACAAAGTAGCGGGTGCCCTTCTTGAATGTGTCGCTGAGACGGTCCTTCCCCACCAGCCTGAAACTGCCGTGATCGGCCTCCGGTTGCCACCACTCCTTCGTCAGGTCGGGGAAGAGCTGGCAGTACTCGATTCTCGACTGCCACGAGCCGTCCTCGCTGACCAGCGACATGCCCTCGAGCGCGGGATGGAATGCGAGTGCCCAGATGTCCGTCGTGCCATGCGTGCGCCATAGCGTGTCGGTCAGGATTGTACGGGTCTTGTCAGCGACCTCGAACACTTCCCCTCGCCCGGCAATGACAGAGACGTACCCAAAATCGAGCACAGCCTGGCCATTCGCGGTGGACAGGGCAGAGACCTGAAAATTGGTCTGATGCAGTTCATTGGAGAAGATCACACTCTGCCCCGCAAGCCCCTCGAGTGCTGGAAACCCGTCGATGGTCACGGTGTTGGCTTCGGCATCGACCTCCGCAACCGTGCCCCGAAGCTCCCCGTTCCCCGAAAGCGCGAAGTCCGCGGATTCGATGTTGCTCGCCCCAACAGCGTGAACCGAGACGAACGTGCCATCCCTATCGCGCCGGACGAGAACGAAGCGGGCAGCCGCCTTCAGGTCATCGCTGATGACCGCATCGAGGGTGGGATCCAACGAGCTGTAGATGGTGTCCACATACTGGGCTGTCGTCACCCGCAGCGCCACGCAGGTGTCGTCGCCGCTTTGCACCGTCACGGATTCGACGGCCTCCACACAATCCATGTTTTGCAGCGTGCGAATGACCGCGGTGTAGGTCGACATTCCCGACGTCTCGTTGCGCGCAACAACCCACGGGAGTGTTGCAGGCAGTTTGGCATTCTTGATCTGCGGACTGTCCACCTGCGCGACGAAGACGCGCTGCGCGCATCCCGGCAGCATGGTCATGCGCAGGCCGGCTTTGCCTTCCACTGGCGGGTAGGTGACGGACCAGTCCGCCTTGGGCGTCCCCTCCTGCACAGTGTGGAGCCACTGGTAGCCGCTTTGCTTGTACTCCGACGGTTCCTCGCCAAGTGCGAGATCCACTCCGGCGAGAGTGCCCTGGCGCGGTTCGGACAAATCTACGCCAACGGCCTCGAAACCTGCCTGTGGCGGCCCGTGAAACAGCCAATCGTGCGTGACACCACCCTTCACCCGAAAGAGATCCACCACATAGAAGTCCTCGTCTGAGACATCCACCAGCGCCGTGGTGCGCCGATACGTGTCCGCAAGACCCAGATACACGCTCTCCGCGCTGGCCTCCACCACCTGCACAGCCTCGAGATCCGCGACGTAATGCAGTTTGC
>JAGLDW010001294.1 GCA_023145395.1 Lentisphaeria bacterium
TCGGCGTTGCAGTCGTGTTTAGCCACGGCTTTGTCGACGCAGGATTTCTCCCAAGGGTTCAGTTTGGAGCACCAGGTGTTGCATTCCGGGAAAGCCACGGGCGAGAAAAGTCCGCATTGGATCGCCATCAAACAGACCGTGTAGCAAGAGGCGGTTGTCGGTCCGACGGTGGTTGTACGGGGGCCGGCGAGGTTGTTATTTTCGTTGCTCTCTTGGATCTGATTCAGGCGATCCGTGCGCGCCCAGGATAGGTACGTTCCTTGGGGGACGTTGGTTCGCTGCCGGTTGATGGTTTGACAGGCGCTGACGTTCAAGGGGGAGACCTTGATGACGTCGTTGCCGGTCTGCTTTGCGGAGGGAGGAAAGGGGCTGTTGTAGTAGAGGTCGAGACTCGAGTAGGTTGCAGCCTGCTGACCGTAGTTACAGACACGGATGCTGTAATAGACCGTGCTTCCGCTCACCTTTGCGGCGAGGGAGGTGACCCTGAGGTCAGGTAGGTTTGACGTGCCGCCGACGCTCACTTTCGTGGGACCGCCAATATTGTTGGCCTCGTCGGTCTCCTTGACGATGTTGGAAACATCGACCTGGGCCCAGGAGACGTAGGTCCCTGCCGGTGTCCCGGAACGGAAGATTGTTCGCGTTGAACAGGCGCCAGGGCCGAGCTGCGGAACGAGGGTGACTTGGTCGCCGTGGACGCCCAGGGGGGGGGGATTGGGACGGTTGAAATAAACGTCGACGGTCGTGGTGCCAGCGGTCCCCGTGCCCTTGTTACATACCTGGATCTGATAGCGCACAGAGGAGCCACTGTAGACCTGCGCCGTGAGGCTCTTGATGGCGAGGTCGGCGCCCGGGCTGCTTCCGACGACGACATTCTTGGGACCGGCGATGTTGTTGGTCTCCACGGCTTCTTTGACCCAATTGTCTGGATCAACCTGGGCCCAGGAGATGTAGATTCCTGGCGGGGGCCCTGTGCGTGTCACATAGGCTGTCATGCAGCTTCCCGGCTTGAGGGCGGGAACAGATGCGAATTTGTCGCCGTGCTGTCCTGTGGCGGGGGCGGTCTTACGATCATAGTAGATATGGACTTGTGTTCCGCTCAGGGTTGGGCTCTGTCCCTTGTTGCAGATGCGGGCCGCGTAGCGAACGGAGGCGAAGAGGCTCCCCGTGACCTTCGTTGTCAGGCTGTCGACGACGAGGTCGGGGCCCTTGGGGGGCGTGGTGCCGACGCTCAGCTTCACGGGCTTTGAGACGTTGTTTTTCTCGTTGCTCTCGGCGACGCTGGCGTCGGCGTCGGTCTGGGCCCAGGAGACATAGGTGCCTGAAGGTGTGTTTTTGCGATAGAAGACTGTTGTGCGACAGGCGCCGGGTGCCGC
>JAGLDW010001295.1 GCA_023145395.1 Lentisphaeria bacterium
CAGAGCACGTCGCAACCCGCCTCCAGCGCCTGGACAACGTACTGCGCATGTGTGGAGTCCTGGCTGGTGACAATCACGCCATCGGGTTTGACCTCTGACAGCATGACGCCAAAATCCTGGAACACGGGAAAACTCGTGCCAAGGATTTGGTTGCATGCCTCCGCCCGTTTGGGATTGAGATCGTAAATTCCTGCGATCTCGATGCGCTCCGCAAACTCCTTCAGGATGCTTCCCGCATAGCTTCCCGTTCCACGTCCGCCTGTACCAACAATCACAAACCGCTTCATCCGCATTCATCCTTTCATGAAACAATGGGTGCGGTCAAACAGGTGCACCGCAGCAATATCTCGATGTTTGAAACAAACCATCCACATAAAAAAGGACAAACCAGGCGAGTTTTCGGCACAGCGCCCAGCTTGTCGCTCTATCAAGTAACCAAGATTGTCTTCGCCGCGTCCACCCCGCGAGCGGTGGGTCTCATGGACTCGGAACCAGCCAATGGTGGCCTTTCCAAGGGGGCATCACGGACGGATTGTTCCGGTTGCCGTCGTTACTCCAGTGTAGTTATGACCTCCCTCGGAAGCGTCGAACGAGGCGGCGAGTCCCTGTGCCTTGTTGAAGAAAGCGCCGTGGAAACTGGAACCGCTACTCGCACTGTTTCCATTCACCGTCATGGAGTCTCCAAGGATTCGCCCATCCGAGCCAATGCCAGCATTGACAACACCGATGTTGAGTGCCTCCCTGCCAGTTGTACCACCATGCAGTGACATTGAGCCATTCAGTCTCATTGAGCTACCAAAGGCGGCTGTGTACTCCGACGTGCCATGGAACATTGTAGAATCGCTTCGCAGAACATGGGCGTCGCCGGAATAGGTTCCGACAAAATTGCCCTGCGTCACATACTCCCCGGAGACCTGCAACGCGCTCAGATCCGTCCGCTCCTTCGTGGATCCCACCCAAAGACCATGCAGAATGCGGGCAAACGTGGTGCGGGCGGGGGCCACGGGGCCAAATCCATTTGGATCGCTCGCCGTCAACGCCCATTCGCCCCAGAGAAGGTAGTCGGCAGCTCCTTGGTTCGAAGCAACATAGTTTTCAGCCTGCTCATCGACATCCATGAACTCGTTGTCGATAAACTTTCCACCGGAAATATCGTACCGAATGGGAAGGGAGAAATCCCCGTAGCCAAGACCGTACGAACGGTCGTCGGAGGGATCGCCAAACTCTCCAGGATCAAGCTCCAGGGTGAACGTGCCGAGAACAACTCTTCCGCCGGAGAGCGCCAGGCGAATATTGTCCGGGTCTATATTTTTCTGCACACCGTTCGCCGAGAAATCATCGGCGACAATGGCGTATCCTCCCGCCAGCATCTCAACAGGCGTCTCCAAATCAAAATCTATCAGCTCCAGGGAAGAGCGAAGCTCGTGGAGCAAACCGCCCAGAGGCCCCCATCTTCTAAAGCCCCATCCACCTTCACCACCACCACCTCCACCTCCGCCATCATCATCACCACCGCCACCTCCAGCACGCGGTCCTCCGACGCCGGCAGCTCCCCCCATCCCAGTCTCAGCGGCGATGCGCAGAAGAAACATCTCCATCGGCGTTGGCGGACCGGCTCTTCCGCCTGGGCCCACTGTGACGCCAAATCCTGGTGTGGTGATAGGCTGTCCGTTCACGTCCAGCCCCCCTCCCATTGTTGCCTCCAAAGCGATAATCGAACGTCGGATAGTGACCTGCCCATTGGCTGTGGTTCCGCGAATACCGACCGTGGCCGTTGGGGTCTTGGTGACGAAACTGTTGGGAGAAACCTTGGTGATCGCCCCCCCCATGACCCGAAAAAAGCCTTCCTTCACATTCAGGGTCATCTTTCCGTCCTTTTTGGTCGCGTCGAAAAGAAACTCTGTGATCTCCATTTCCGTGTTGCGACCAAGACAAGCCACCGAGTCATCCTCGAAGTAGAGCTGGATCCTTCCGCGTTTTCCCGTTTTCACCACATCGTGCTCGTAGAACACATGTTTGGATTTTGGGCGGACGGATGTGCCATCCGGGGAGATTAATTCGACCTGACCACGCACGGCCACCACGAAACCAGCCTTGCGTCTCACATCGTCGGCAGCCGACAGGATTTGGGCGGACAAGAGGACCGTGGCAACGAGTAGGAGCGGAATCTGAAGACATCGCGTTTTCATTGTTCGTTCTCCTTGCAAAACATCGCGGAAAAGCGTCAGAAGCCGGCGGACAACCGCATGCCAACGACATGTTTTTTGTATTCCAAGATCTCGAAAGAAGAGTTGCACTTCCAGTATTCATAGAATAGTGCCAGACGCCAGTGTTCCCCTCTCCAGAAACGCGTGTCGAATCCCTTGCTCATAGAGCACCCTAGAACATGCCTGCGATCACGCCTGCGTGATGCGTAGATACCCG
>JAGLDW010001296.1 GCA_023145395.1 Lentisphaeria bacterium
AGCGGGATCGCCTTTCATGGCACGATCTCGACCGTCGAGAAGGGGCGCTTCATCACCATCCAGTCTGGCAAGTTCGCCCACACGGTCTGGTCGAGCCTGATCCTCACCGCCTACCGCGGCGGGAAGCCCGTGGTGTTCAAGTAGCGGCGGGCGTGGGGGGCGCCGCCTCGATCCGTCTCAGGAAGGGAGGGCCTAGGGCCTAGGCCCTAGGCCTACTCGCAGAACCCGTTGACGCAGGCCTCTTGCCCGCCGCAGGCCCAACAAAACTGCCCGCCCTTGCCGCATTTGTCGTTGGTGTTGCCGAGGTAGCAGACGTCGTTGAGACAGCAGCCGGTGCAGTTGCTCGCACCGCAACCCACGCCGCCATCGGTCGGGGGAGGCGTGCCACTGTCGGTGTCGCTCGGGCACTTCTGGTCGACGCAGTTCTCGTTTTCGGAGCACCAGGCGCAGATGATGCCGCCGGTACCGCAATAGTCCCAGCTCGTGCCAGGGTAGCACGTGCCGGACAAGCAGCAGCCATCAGGGCAGGTCGCGGAGTCGCACTTGCAGTTACTGCTGCCGTTGCAATCGTCGTCGTCGCAGTCCTTCAGGTTGTCTCCGTCGTTGTCCTTGCCGTCGCTGCAGTTCTCGTCTGGCGGCGCCTTTGGCGAGCCGTTGGCGTAGGTCGTCAGGAGCGCGAACTCGAAGCTCGATGTGCGCCAAAGTGCATTGAAGCGCGCCGATCGGCTGTAACGAGCGGCGTCGTCGGCGTAGGGCCAAGGTTCGCTGTCATAGCTCACGCCGTGCTTGTCGAGGATCTTCCGCCCGGTGCCGATGCCTGCGTTGTAGTAAATGGTCGCCCAGAAGAGCTGGCGGGTGCGAGGCTGGGTCGAGAGCGTGGACCCGCGCGCACCGATGTCCTTGCTCGCCACCGCCTTACTCCAGGCGTACATCCCGGCGTTGGCGTAGAGCCCCTGCTCCAGCGTCAGTCCGCTGAGAGACTGGACCGTCTCCCCCTTCTCGTTTGTCGTGACCACGGTGTTCTGGCCACCCTCTACCAGTTGGCGCACCGACTTGTGTAGCCAACTCTTGAGCGCGCCGTAGTTGTCGACGATTGTGTCGATGCCGAGGTAGGAGAAGCCGTCAATACCGTCGACCATGTTGCTGGTGAGCACGAAGTAGCCGCCCTCGGTGATGAAATTGATCGCTAGCTCGGCCTCCTGGACGTCGACCGCGTAGCCCTTGTCTTTCAGCTTTCCGTTGATGTAGCGGGCCACGTCGGGCAGCGCGCGGAGGAAGCGCCGCTCAGCTGTGCCGTTGCCGTTGAAGAGCCCATTGTAACGTCGGGGGCGCACACCGTACTTTGTCGTCAGGGTGGTTTTGAGTGTGGATTGAGCGCTGTCGGCCTTCCCCTCGTCGTAGTTCTCCTCGCAGGCGACGCAGTTGCGGTCGTGGCCGAAATCGAAGAGATCCTTCTCGCTCGCCGAGCAGGACGCCAGTGTGCAGAAAAAAACCGCTGTACCTAGCCAGGTGGTGGCGTGCATTCGATTCTCACAGATCCATGATAATAGAAAACTAATGATACTAATGATAATTATGCGGTTTTTGAGACAGTCTTGTCAATTGAGTGTTTTCCAATATGAAGTGAGTCTAGAGCCCGTCGCGTCAATGCCAAGGTGTCCTTCAGGCTGACGCGATCCCCTGCGCCCTGAGACAGAAGGTGACAAGAAGGATGAATAAGCGCATGAGACAAGCTTTCCGCCTCCTCGGCGTGATGTTGCTCCTGGCCACAGTGACGCCTGCAAAGGCAGGCCGTCGTGGGGAGCGGGGAAGGTCCCAGGGGGTCTCGCGAAAGAGACCCATGAAGATAACCTGGCGCCTGCCGCCCTTTAGCTGCGGCCGCATGGCGTTGAGCGCGAAGAAGCTCCTGTCCCAAAAGGAGCGCAAGGACTTGGGCATCTTGCGCTCGGGGGCTCGGAACCCGGCGCCGGGTGCTCCCCTGCGCGTGACCATGGTGGACGGCAAGGTGCGTCGTCAGCTCAGAAGCGACCGGGACCCCATCGTGCGCCGTCTCTGCAGCGGCTCCAACGCTATCGTCATCCGCTTGAGCATCCGCTCCACCATCCGAGCCACGGCGACGGCCCGGATGGGCAAGGTCACGTTCAACCTCCCTGCCAGAGACAGGGAGCACAGGGCCTGGTCCGCTGCGTCGAGCCTCTTTCAGAGTCCCATGCCTGCCGGCGAGGGCCGTATCCTGATCGGGTCCACGGCCCGCTTTGTGGGCCGCGGTCGCTCGCCCCTATCCGCCCGACTCAAGCTGGCCCAGGGCTCCTGCTACCACCTCCAAGTTCGCGCTGAAACGGGCAGCCCACTGCGCTTCAAGGTGTCCGACGCCGATGACAAGACGCTCTTGTCGCAGTCCCTCTCGCCGAAAAGGAGCCGTGCCATCTCGTCAGAGAAGATCTGCCCTCGGCGCACCGAAGCCCACCGCCTGATCCTCTCGGGGGCAGGGCCGGTCAGAGTGGTCGCCTGGCGTCTCGTAGGGAAGCCTCTGGGCGGGACGACGAGATAGCTGTCAACGCACCGACAATCGGGGGGCGTTGACCTCGTGGGCGCGCATGCGCAGTGGGCCAGATATATCCCCCACAATGGCTCAGCGGAGCTTCAAGGCCGAAAAGGCGGAGGCCCCATTTATTCGCAGCTTCAGGTCGATGGTCTCCGACATATCGATGAACCAGTCGCCGCTGGCCTTCTTCAGGTTGAAGAGCAAGTTGGTGAAGGCCCCACCGGGGTAGTCGAAGGATACTCGGAGCTCGGCGGTGGTGTCATCGATCGCCTTGCTGTTGTCTTCGAGGATCTTGAACGCCTCGATCGTTGCGAAGTATTTCATCGACAGGATACGGGCCGCCCGTTTCGTCGGCCGGTCGGGCTTAATGGACGTGGGACGCTTATCGATGCACAGGTTGTTCGCGAGTTCACTTCGTGGGATTACGAGGACCGCTTGGCGAAGTACTCAGCTTGGCTTAGTGCTTCTTGAAAACGATGTTCGTCTGGTGCCAACGCCACGGCCTTGCGAAATGCCTCTATCTGTTGAGAGACGGGTGTCTTCAGCCATTTTCGAACACGTCCAAGATCGTACCAGGCCCAGGCGTGGCGCGTTGGAGGAGCATCCATTTGCACCACACGAGTCAGTAGCTCCTCAGCTTCCCGGAGGATGCGCTGGCTAATTTGCCGCCGACCGCGGGGTAGATCTGCAAGTTTCATCTTGACCTGAGCAAACTCATGGAGCGCTTTCACATCCTGGAGGACCCGATCACCAGCCTTTTCAAAATAGCGGTGTGCCTTCTTGAAACGGCGCAGCCGCTTCTCCATAATCGCGGCCTCAAAGCTTGAGCTACCATCAAGGAGCGTCAACGAGTCAAGTATCGTTTTGGCTTCCTTGGGCTTTTCATTTTCCATGAGCACACGCGCCCAAGCGAGTTGCACCCGGTCTCTTTCTGCCGCGCCGCCAGAACCAAAGCTATCGGCAAGAGCGCGAGCGCTGGCGAGATCGCCTTGCTCTCCAAGTACCTCGATGAGTCTCGCACCAATGACGCCAGAATCTGGCATGGCCCGATGAGCCGCCATCAGGCCCATGATGGCGCCCTTTGGGTCCCCCAGGGCGCTACGATACGCGTACTCCCGCAAGGCGGCGAGGGCCACGTATTCCGGGTGAGCGGGTAAGGTGACACTGAAATAGGTCCGCGTCGCGTCGAAGTCGAAAATTGGAGATGGAGACCCGTTCTCGCGCATGGTCCGACGTATCTTGGCGACCCCAGTCCCCCGCGCCTCAGCAAGACGCAGCTCCTTGAGGATTTCGCCAATACGCCGGTTTCGGGCTGGAACCTTCGGGACATGCTGTCCTTCTTCGAAATGACGCAGCTCAAGCCCCTCGACAGGCCCTGGATAGCTAATCACCTCGATCCTGTTGGGGTAGAGGTAGACCTTGGTGGGTTCGGGGGTGCCGTTGTAGCTTCGATGGTAGACGGCATTGACAATGGCTTCGCGTAGAGCGAGTGACGGATAGCTCACCCATCCTCGGGTTACACTGTGATCAGAAATCTTCTCCGTATGCTTCGTCGTGAGGCCCTGAAGGTATGCAAAACACTGCTTGATCTGTTGATGCAGCGGTCCACGAAACATATGCTCGTCGATGACGTTCCCCCCCGCCTCGTCACGGAATTCGGCAAGCTCAATCCGTGCCCCCGGGAACCACATCTCGGGGTCTTCTGAGAAGAGTAAGAGACCGATATTTCGTGGAGCCCTGTGGTTGTTGACTGGTTTGGTGAGTCTCATCAACTCGTAGATGCGCTCCGTATCCCGTTCCTGGACAAGTTCGCTCCCCACGTCGCGCAAAAACTCCCGTACCAGCGCATCCCGAAGATCCTCGACTTTGGCCTCTAGGTTGAGCCTGTCATCAAATGGGATCCGAGCAGTCTGCTCGATTAGGCGTCGCCGCGTCTCACCTTTGGCCCGTACTGTCTCGCTGCCATCTCGAACGAAGAAGCAGCGTTCCTTGTCACCACGTGCATTTGGAGCCTGATGCGGTCGAGCCTCGGAGGCGGGAGCCCAAATGACCAGGACATGCTTTTCGTCGACCTGCTCTGGAGAGAGCAAAGGTGTGTATTCAGGCTGGATTTGCCTACAACGACCGCGTAGCCACTTCTGTGCCGCATCGATATCGTCGGGATCCATCCCCTCGACAGGGCGCAGAGCAACACCCGCATCTTCCGCGATCCCAATAACGACATAGCCTCCATTGATATTTTGGATGTCGTTGGCGAAGGCGGTGATCGTCTCTATCACCTGGGGCCCGGTTCTCTTTGGATCCCACGCAGTCTTGAACTCCAGACGCAGGCTTTCAACAGCTCCCGAGAGAAGCTCATCGATTCCGATGGGGAGTA
>JAGLDW010001297.1 GCA_023145395.1 Lentisphaeria bacterium
CAGTCCTATGCACAGCCCGTTGACGCTTCGCTGCTTCCCTTTGGGCAGCCTGTCTCCCGTTGGTCGGCTCAGGGCAGAATCCATTCCCCATACCATACCCAGGGCGTCGCTTCGCTGTGCCCTGGGCTGGTATGCTGCCGCGCCTTCAGCGCTCATCTGTTCAAGTATTTAGTGAAATGCCATTAGGCGGTCCGACCATGAGCAATATCCCTTGTCCTTGGATCGTTTTGACGAACCCTAACGCGCACCAGGCTTGCCGTCGGGCTTGCCGCCTCCCGGTTTTCCTGCTTTTCCAGACACCTCGGCTTTCTTGATCTCGCCCGGAAGCGCGACCTTCATACCTGGAACTGGCGAGGCGATATCACTGACAATGAGCAGTTCGCCTTCCTTCAAGCCGTTTCGAATCATCACGGACTTGGCATCGCTCCAAAAAGTCTCAATCCGGCGCATTTCGAGGCGTTTCTCCCCATTGCGCAACCACACTTCATCACCACCGTGAACGCACACACGGGGAACGACGAAGACACCTTTCACCTCAGGGCCCGTGAGCTCCACAGTGACAAACGAATCGAGGAACAGCGGGAGAGAATCCTCCGCAGGCTCCAACGGCTCCGCAATCTCGACCAGTAGGCGAACCTGACGTCCATCGACCTCTAGCTGGGGAAGTCGACGCACCACGATCCCCTGCCAGGTTCCCTGCCCGGACGCGGCGCCGGAATGACGCACTATCGCCTTCGACCCCTGCACGCCGTCGGCGGCGATCCGAACCCAGGACATGCGATCCAGGGGCAAGGCCACCTCGATCCAGAACCTGTCCGCATCCACCAGAGTTCCCAGGACGGTCTGTGTTCCAACCTGAGCGCCTACGCTAATCGCACGGGCTGTCACCACAGCGTTGAAAGGAACTTTCACCTCCGTGCGAGCCAAGTCGAGTTTTGCTTTTTCCAGGTTGGACTCCGCGCTCTTGATCACGCTGTCCGCAGACGCAAGCGCGACGGTTCTCGCCTCGATCATCGCCTTGGCAACAGCGACGGAGGCCTTGCTCGATTCCACTTGGCTTCGTGCGGAACCAACAAATGCCTGTGCAGCGTCCACTCCTGCCTTCGCCGATGCCACATCCGCGAGAACTTTGCGCAGATGCGGTTTTCGCAAGGTCAGTTCCTGCTCGAGTTCCGTCGCCTGACTCTTGTTTCCCATCATGGTCCACTGATGTTTGGCAACATCCTGCTGCCCAAGCTCGATCGCATGTTCATAGTCGGCGCTCACCACCTTGGTTTTTGCCTGCGCCAACTGTGCTTCTGCCTGCGCAACCTGAGTTTCTGTCTGGGCGAATTGCGCCTGCATTCTCAGCAACTCGCTTTGCGCGGTGCGCAGTTGAATCTCCTCGGTCTTGCGCGAGTTCCGTGCCGTGGCTGCCGCCGATTCCGCACGAAGCAGTGCCAGCCTGTAGTCCGTTGGGTCGATCCTCACGACAACAGTCCCCGCACGCAGGCGGCCGCCGGGCTCGAGATCCGGATGGACCTCGACGACTTCGCCCCCGACCCGTGGTTTCAGCAACAGTTCGCGGGCTGGAACCACGGTGCCTGTGGTGGAAATCACAACCCGTTTGCTGGTGCGTTGCAGCGTGAGGGTTTGCACGGTCACGATCCGTTCGCCCCGTGCGCGTCGTTCACGCTTGGGCTTGTGAGCCATCATCCATGCGTACACGCCGTAGCCGCCCCAGGCAATGACGCCCGCAACAGTCAGGCGAATCACCCACACAAACCAGAGCGGCACAGTCTGCCTGTGGTCGGAGTCCGGCGGAGATGACTGCCCGGATCTCTCGATCTCCGGATCTCTGGTCTTCTGTTCAGAATCGTTCATCGACATATCTCCAAATGATCTACTTACTCATTCGATTCCACCAGCGAATTCATCCATGTTCCACCCAGCGCCTGGTGGAGGGACACACGGTTCGCGAGTAGAGAGTGGCGTGCGCGAACCAGTGCTCGATCGGCGTTCTGCTTGATGGAGAACGCGGACAGCACAGGCAGGTAGTCACTCAGCCCATTGCGATAGCGCCGCTGGGTTTCTTCAAGCATTTGAGTCGCATAGTCCGCTTCGGACTGCAGTCGGGACAACGCCTCCCCACGCCAACGTTCCCGCACCAACGCTTCGGTCACTTCACGCATGGCCACCAACACCGTGTCTCGATAGGCAATGAACCGGGCATCGGCCAAGGCGCGATCCCGGTTCACCACGGCCTTCCTGCGCCCACCATCAAGAATCGGAGCAACTAGATTCGCCGCCAAGCTGGCCAGCCAGTTGTCAAAGATCCGCCCAATATCGGGCGAACTCAGAGCAACTGAAGCAGAGAGGCTCAGTGTCGGCAGGCGAGCAGCGCGAGCAGCCACGAC
>JAGLDW010001298.1 GCA_023145395.1 Lentisphaeria bacterium
GGCGCACATCCGAATAGGGAAACGGTGGACGCGTGCCCGTCTTGAGGTGCTCAACCGACTTAGGCGTGTACCCACCACGGATGATGTCCAGCCACTTCTGGACGTCGTCTTTGTGTTTGAACTGCGCCATGAACCCCGTGCCCGATGCCTCGAAAAATGCGTTGAGATCGAACTCGTCAAACTCCCCCGCGCTCGCGATCGCTAGCAGCTCATCCGGCATCTGATAGGTCAACAGGCGCATCTGCGGCATCGCTCCATAGGGGTTCCATTTTCCCGGGTTCTTCTCAGCGAACGCCTCTTTCGCGCGCTGCTCGTCGGTGTAGGTCCAGTTGAAGATCTGCTCTTCGATAAACTCACCCGTAGCTAGAGCCCTGAACGGCGTTCCGGAGAGATAGAGATAGGCCTTGGTCGTGATCGGTAGGAACTCGGCCTCCTTCTCGGCAAGCTCGCTGAGGTCCTCGTTCAGATTCTCCAAGTCGCGAGCGTACTCCAGTTTGGATTCTTTCTTGGCGTCTGCCTCTTCTTCGCCTTCGAACAATTCCTTGGCCGTCTCACGCCACGCACCGAAGTGGTATTCGTCGAACACCACGAGATCCCAGTTCAGTGTGTGGACCCACTCGTTCCTCGGCTTAATGTTCCCCAGCTTGTCTCGCCCAAGCAGATCCTGGAAGGAGCCAAAATAGACCACCGGCTTTGTGGCGTCGACCTCAGTGGGGTCCATGTCGGAAGTTCGGGAGAGGTACTGCCATCCGTCGAAATCGACGTGGGATTCGAGGTCCGTCTGCCACGAATCCTCGACGGCTGGCTTAAAGGTGATTACGAGGACGCGTTTGGCGCCAAGCTTCTTGGCGAGCTGATAGGTGGTGAAGGTCTTGCCGAAGCGCATTTTTGCGTTCCAGAGGAATCGTGGGACAGCATGCACATTCTCTTGCCAGATGGAATGGAAGTAGGCATGGGTCTTGCTCACAGCCTCGGCCTGTTCCCAACGCATCGCAAAAGTCTTATGATGCGTGCCGGTGAACTGCTGGCCCGTATGCAGCTCGGCGAGTACGGTCTTTACATCCTCGACAGAGCAGCGCATCCACTCCAGTTCGACGTTCTCGAATCCCTTTCGGACAAGCGCAGCGCGCACTTCATGGTCGGCAAAGATCGTGCCGTCATTGCGCTCGGCTGACTCGTTGAGCTCGATCCTATAATTCTTGATGGCGGCAGTCTTGACTTGCTCGGCCACACGTCGCTTCACGCCCCGCGTTGTTTGGCCCACCTTCAGAAGCCCCTTGTGCGCCTTGTCGTTAATCGAGTAGGCGTAGATCCGTAGTCGGACCTCGGGCTTGGGCGCAAGGATCTCCTCGATGGTCTTACGCATCCTCGGAGGCTCCGCTGAGGTCCATTGGGCGGACAACCTTCTCAATGAACGCTATCTCACTATCCGAGATGCCGTATTTCGCGTAGAGGTTCTCGTCTGTCCACCGTGTCGTCCACTCCTGGGTCGGCACGAAGGTGTAGACCTTCCGTGTGGTGTCCTGGGATGGCTTGTGCAGAAGAATCAAGAGACGCGTTAGCCGACAGGAGAGGTAGGATAGGGCACTCTCGGCCTCGCTCTTCAAGTCGAATGGGCCAATGCAGAGATAGGTCTCCGAAGAGATGCTGCCCGGTTCCCCGACGAAAGGCGTGCTCAGGATCCTGTGTGGGTAGGTGTCTCTGTTGCCAGTTCCCGGAGCAGCCCGGCCAACGTAGATCTTCCACTTGTCGATTAGTTCAGTTCCATGTGATATCGAGTCCCGGGCGACGTATCCCGTGCCGCCGTTCCGGTAGACCAGGAGGTCGCCGGAGGCGCTGACGGTCTTCCCCTGGAACGTTGTGTCTAGCCCGAACGGCTTTCTGGAACTGACCAACCGGTCGAAACGCTTGCTTCCTGGTAGCGAAAGAAGATGGTCTTGCCCAGTCTCCACGGCAACGACTTTCTTGAGGATCGAGAGCCCTTCATTGAATCGGATGAACACGTCCATGCCCTCTTCTCGAAGAGGGCGATTGGCGGTCGAGACAGGCCAGTCTTTGTAGTGCGTGGTGACACGACACATCCCAGGGTTGTCCCGGTCCCAGAGGAAATAGCAGATGCCGCCCTTGAGGCCCACGCCTGGGAAGACGTCCGACGCGCTAAGATAGTCGTCAATGGAACGCATGCGATTGTCAGACAGCATGGTCCCTCGAAACTCATCCAATCCTTTTCCTCCGGCGAACCAACGGGCAGGAATAACCATCGACAGGTAGCGTGGCTCCAACGCCTTTGCCTGCTCTACGAAGTGCTGATAGATGGGTGCTGCGCTCTTCCCGAAGCCTTCATCGCTCAGCTGATACGGTGGGTTGCCAACGATCACGTCGAATTGCATATCTCCTCCAAACAGCTCGGCCACCCGAGTCTTAATGTCTTCGGTGTGGATGAACGCATACGCGTGGGTTTCGAGACCTTCGCCCCGGTCGAAAGCCTTCTCGCTAGCCCTACAGTACGAGCACTTGCCGTCTATCCACGTATGCTCCATCTGCTCGAACCAGATGTTACCGTCATCACTGGCGAGCGATTTGGCAATAGAATGCTTGCCCGCCGCGTGCTTCGAGCAATACACGCTCCGGCGTGCCAGCAGGCTCGTAAGATGGGTAATCGCGATGCCGAACACCTGTTCAGTCAGAATGTGATTGACTCGCTTTTCCAGGTCCGGTATCTCGGCCGCCAACCCCTTGGTCAGGCGGCTGGTGATCTCGCGCAGGAACACGCCCGACTTGGTGCAGGGGTCGAGGAACCGCACTGTCTTGTCTTCCCACATGCTCGCACCGTTGTGGTCGGCTGCCCACGCCTCAGCTAATGTATCCAGCATTCGGTTCGCGAATTCCGGCGGCGTGAAGACCTCGTCGTTGGAGAGGTTGGCGATGCATGTCAAGACATCCGGG
>JAGLDW010001299.1 GCA_023145395.1 Lentisphaeria bacterium
AAGTAACGGAGGTCACGATGAAGCTCATCACGGTTGACATGGAAGAGACTACCGAGATTGATCTATACGTCGAGCATGCCCGCATCACGGCGAAGAATCACAAGGCCATGCTCAAGGACATCGACGACAACAAGGACATGAGCGCAGACGATAAAACCAAGGCGCTCGCCGCGCTGAACGAGGCCATCGACGCAGCCGTCGAGGCAGCGGATGCCATCGTGCCGGGCGAGGGGCCCATGCTGACGCTTCGCTACATCAACGCCGCGAAGATGACAGGCATCAGCTTCGGCGCTCGTGGTGGCATCGAGAACATAATCAACAGCGCCCGCAAGGCATGCGCCCTTGGCGTTGCCGGGTGGTCGGGTGTCACTGGTAGCGACGGCAATGACATCGTATTTAGCGAAGCCGTAATGCTTGATTCCCTTGAACGCAGCGGGATGTTATCCACGGCTCACGCATGTGTTCTCGAATACAATTCACCATCGGAGGAGGTCGTAAAAAAGTAATCGTCGCAGCTTGGATGGGCGATGAGTTTAGCTGCGCGACGTGTGAAGACAAGCCCATGCTGAAAAAACAAAACGGCTGCACCGCACCGCCAACCATTGGCAGCGGTAAGTGGAGGTTCCCCGAGATGAGTCCGCGAGTAGAGATCGACATGTGCCCGCTCAAGTTCGTGACTGGCGACGTGCTCGCACTGTTCCGATCCGTATCACTCGCTGAAAGCCGCCTGTCTGTGTCTGAGCAACTTGCGCTCCCTGCCCCTTACGTCGCAGCGTTTGCGCTTGTCGTAAATGAGCGCAATAGCCGAGCCATAGCCGAAGCCAATAGAGGCCAGAAAGATGGCTGACTACATCAAAGAGGCGGTTGTCAAGATATCGGCTGACGTTGGTGGCCTTAGTGCAGGCATGAAGCAAGCAGAGAAGCGGATCGCGGAACTCGAAGCGAAGCTCAAGAAGCTTGCAGGCGCTGCCGGAAAGCCTGGCGGAAGAACCGGGGCCGGTCCATCCCTTGGTGCATTGGTCCCGGCAGACCTAAGCCAAAAACTCACGCGCATGAACGAAAAAACCGAAGTAGCCAGACAGATTATGACCCAGATGGGCGGGGCCACCGGGGCAGCTGCGGGCCAAATCGTTTATTACGGAGGCAGTCTTTCGAAGATCGTCGGGGGCTTCACGAAGTTTGAATGGGCCGCAATCGGTGCGGTTGGCGTACTTTCTGCGCTTGGGTACGCGTTCATCCAGATCGTGAAGGGTCCAATCGGCGATGCCATCAAGGGTTTCGAGCATGTATCCGAGGTCACGAAGAAATCCACCGAACAAGCGCGGGCGTATATCCAGGCGCTGGACGATGAGCGTGACGGCCTGACGCGAACAAGTAAGGCACGAAGAGACATCATCAACGCAGAGCATGTCGCGACGCTTGCGTTGACGCGGGCAAAGAAAAAGCTACAAGAGGCCGAAGACAGTCTGTTGACGCAGTTGCTCAATCGTCACGTCGGTGAGTGGGCATCCGGCATGGACGATGCGCGAGAGGCATCAATCAAAGCAGCGAAAGCGCTGGACGATACGACACGCGCACTACAACGGCTCAAAGAAGAGGCTGGCAAAGAAGCCGGTGATGCGCTCACATGGAACATCATGGCTCTCACTGGCTACGGGGAGGAGTCACAAAAGGCCATCATTGCAGCACAGGAGGCGCAGGCCAAGGCGCGGGCGTCTGCATATGCTCCGGTGGCCGGAAAGAAGGGCGGGAAGAAAGATGCCTTTGAGCTTGCAGGTCTCGCGGACATGGAGCGCGAAGAGGCCGCGATGCTTGCGGCAGAGGACAAGCGCTTCGAGACAATGCAGGCGATATATATGCGTGATGAGGCGGCGCGTATCGCGTGGCAAGAACGAGAGCTTGAGATAGAGCGACTATGGGAAGAAAGCAAGTTCGACATCGTAACGGAATACCACGACCGCCGCGCCGAGTACATGGAAG
>JAGLDW010000013.1 GCA_023145395.1 Lentisphaeria bacterium
GAGCACACGGTCAAGTGGAAGGCGTGGGTGCGCCACGCAAAATTCGACATGGGGGACGTGTCGGATTTCTCCGGGCAGACATTCTGGGTGGAGATCCGCGACGCCAAGAACGAAAGGCTCTTCGGCAAGGCGATGAAGGCGGACGAGTTCGGAGGACTTCGCGGCGAGCTGGCACTCAAGGAAAATGCAGCGCTAGGCACCTACCGCATGCTGTTCCGGCAGGGGCATGAGAAGGGGCCGCATGTGGGCAATGGCACATTCCGCGTGGAGGAGTACAAGAAGCCCGAGTTCGAGGTGACGGTGGAGGCGCCGTCGGAACCGGTGATGCTGGGCGAGACGGTCATCGCCAAGGTCAAGGCGAAATACTACTTCGGCGCGCCCGTCACCCATGCGAAGGTGAAGGTCAAGGTGCTGCGTCACAACCACAGCGCAAACTGGTATCCCAGCGCCTCCTGGGACTGGCTCTACAGTGGTGGCTACTGGTGGTTCGGGTACGACTACAGTTGGTATCCTGGCTGGCGGGCATGGGGTTGCCCGAGGCCGATCTGGTCCTGGTGGCACCGTCCCACTCCCCCACCGGAACTGGTGCTGGAGAACGAGCTGGAAATTGGTCCGGACGGAACAGTCGAGATCCCCATCGACACCGCGTTGGCCAAGGCCATGCACGGAGATCTGGACCATCGCTACGAGATCACCGCCGAGGTCCGCGACCAGTCCCGGCGCACCATTGTTGGCACGGGCAAGGTGCTGGTGGCGCGCGCGCCATTCAAAGTATATGCCTGGACCCACCGCGGACACTACCGCGTCGGGGACACGATCCGCGCCTCCTTCCAGGCACGGCGCCTCGACGGCAAAGGCGTCTCGGGAAAAGGGCGGCTGAAGCTGCTCAAAGTGACCTACGCCGACGGCAAACCGGTTGAGACCGAGGTGCAGGCATGGGACTTGTCCCCGGATGCCGGGGGAATGGCCGAACAGCAACTCAAGGCCAGTCGCCCAGGCCAGTACCGACTCTCGTACACGGTTGAAGACGACCGGAACCACACCATCGAAGGCGGATACGTGTTCGTGGTGCGTGGCGAGGGCTACGACGGCGGCGACTACCGCTTCCACCACATCGAACTGGTGCCCGACAAGAAGGAGTACCGCCCCGGCGAGGGCATCGAGCTGATGATCAACACAGATCGGGTGGGAAGCACGGTGCTGCTCTTCGTGCGTCCGACCAATGGCGTCTATCTCCCCCCGCGGACACTTAGGCTGAGAGGCAAAAGCGCAGTGGTGACTCTCAAGGTCACCAAGAAGGACATGCCCAACTTTTTCGTCGAGGCCATCACCATCGCGGATGGAAAGCTGCACAGCGACGTGCGCCAGATCGTGGTTCCACCGGAGAAGCGGGTGCTGTCCGTCGAAGTGGCGCCGAGCAAGGACCGCTTTAAACCAGGGGAAAAGGGCCGCGCGCGCATTCGCCTGACGGATGCGCAGGGGAATCCTTTCGCCGGTTCGATCGTGGTCACGGTCTACGACAAGAGTGTGGAGTACATCTCCGGCGGTTCGAACATCGGGGATATCAGACCCTTTTTCTGGAAGTGGAAGCGCAACCATCGCGAGAACACACTATCCACGCTGGGACGCATGTTCTACAATCTGCTGAAGCAGAAAGAGACGAGAATGGGGAATTTGGGTGTCTTCGGACATTTGGTAGCGGACGGCGGCATGGTTGGTGACAAGTCCGATGGAATGGCGTTCGGGAGCGAAGGAGGCGAAGGAGGACACGGGAGAGGGGGAGTCCGAAAAATGGCGCGCATGTCGAAGTCCAAAGGCATGGCGCTGGGCGGCGCCATGATGGATGGGGCGGCGCCTGCTCCGAGGATGATGGCAATGTCGGCAGTAGCGGAGGGGATGGGTGCCGGCGCGGGCGCACCGGGGAATGCTCCCGGCGAGTCCGGCGCGCCAGCGGTGGTAGTGCGCAAGAACTTTGCGGACACCGCGCTCTGGATATCCTCGTTGGAGACCGATGCGAACGGCGTCGCCGAGATTGACCTGCCCATGCCCGAGAACCTGACCACCTGGAAGATCAAGGTCTGGGCGCTTGGACATGGCACCAAGGTGGGACAGGGCAGTGCCGAAGTCATCACATCCAAGGATCTTATCCTGCGCATGCAGGCACCGCGTTTCTTCGTGCAGACGGACGAGGTGGTACTTTCCGCCAACATCCACAACTATCTCAAGACCGAGCAAAAGGTGGTGGCGAGCATCGAGCTGGATGGTCCCTGCCTAAAATCCATGGGTCGAGTCAAGCGCACGGTCACGGTCAAGCCCAACGGCGAAGTCCGGGTGGACTGGCGGGTGAAAGCACTTGCCGAGGGGGAAGCTGTGGTGCGCATGAAGGCCGTGGCTGACGGCGATGCGGACGCCATGGAGATGCGCTTCCCAGTTTTTGTCCATGGCATGGACAAGATGGATTCCTACTGCGGGGTGATCCGGCCGGACAGAAATAAAGGCGAAATCCGCTTTGCGGTGCCGGACGAGCGTCGTCCCGAGACCGCACGCCTGGAAGTGCGCTACTCACCCACCTTGGCAATGGCGATGATCGATGCGGTCCCCTACCTGGCCGCCTATCCCCACGGATGCACGGAGCAGACGTTGAATCGCTTCCTGCCTGCGGTTCTCACCCAGAGGACACTCCAGCGTCTTGGAGTCTCGCTCAAGCAGATCAAGGAAAAGCGCGCCAATCTGAATGCCCAGGAGATCGGGGATACAGGCAAACGCGCGAAGCAGTGGAAACGCTATGACACAGAGGCAGTGTGGGACGAGGCGGAGCTGGCCAAGATGGTCAAGGACGGGGTGGAGGGACTGACGTCGATGCAGTGCTCGGACGGTGGCTGGGGCTGGTTTAGCGGCTATGGCGAGCGTTCGTATCCGCATACCACCGCCGTTGTTGTCCATGGCCTGCAAACGGCGGTCCGCAATGATGTGGCAGTGGTGCCCGGCGTGGTCGAGCGCGGCATCGCCTGGCTCAAACGGTACGAGGCCGAGCAAGTGCGCATGCTGAAGAACGCCGAAAAAGACCCCAAGGTGAAACCCTGGAAATCACGCGCCGGCCATCTCGATGCGATGGTCTACATGGTGCTCGCCGACAACGACCACCTGAATCCCGCCATGCGCGACTATCTGTACCGCGACCGCAACCATCTCTCGCTGTACGCGAAGGGCATGTTCGCCCTGGGCCTGCACCAGCAGAAGCAGATCGAGAAGCGGGACATGCTCATCCGCAACATGCGCCAGTACCTGAAAACCGACGACGAGAACCAGACGGCGTGGCTTGAAATGGACAACGGGAGCTACTGGTGGAACTGGTTCGGGGACGAGATCGAGACACACGCCATGTTCCTGCGCCTCCTGGCCGCCACGGAACCCAAGGGGGACACCGCCCATCGCCTGGTCAAGTATCTGCTCAACAACCGCAAGCACGCCACATACTGGAAAAACACGCGGGACACGGCTTCCTGCCTAGAGGCCTTCGCCGACTACATCCAGGCCAGCGGGGAGGACAAGCCCGATCAGACCATCGAGCTGTGGCTCGACGGCAAAAGGGTCAAGGAAGTCACGGTCAACGCCGCGACGCTGTTCACTTTCGACAATGTCTTCGTGCTGGAAGGCGAGGCGCTGAAGGGCGGCAAGCACAAGCTCGAACTGCGCAAGAAGGGATCGGGTCCGCTCTACTACAATGCCTACGTGAGCTATTTCACGCTGGAGGACTTCATCCCCAAGACCGGGCTTGAAGTGAAGATCGAGCGACGGGTCTACCGCCTGAAGGCCGTGGACAAGGAAATCGATGTCGCGGGCAGCCGCAACCAGGCGCTCAAGCAGAAGGTGGAAAAGTACGAACGGGTACTCGTAGAGAACAAAGACAGCGTGAACAGCGGGGATCTGATCGAGATCGAACTGGTCGTGGAAAGCAAGAACGACTACGAGTACATCCTGCTCGAAGATCTCAAGGCAGCGGGTTTCGAGCCAGTGGCAGTCCGTAGTGGGTACAACGGCAACGCGCTGGGAGCCTACGTCGAGTTCCGTGACGAAAAAGTGTGTTTCTTCGTGCGCCGTCTGATGCGCGGAAAACACAGCGTCAGCTACAGGCTTCGAGCCGAAACCCCCGGACGGTTCAGTGCATTGCCGGCGACCATTGCCGCGATGTACGCACCCGAACTACGGGGCAACTCAGACGAGATCAAGCTGCGCGTGAAGGACGTGAAATAGTGCCCGGGGCACGGCAACCATCTCTGACCCGATCATGCGGCAGCGGGGCGAGGGAGAAACGGGGCATCAACGCTCGGCCTTGGCAGGCTGCATAAGCTCATAGTCTTTCCCCTCCACAGCGACCCGCCCCCCACTCACCTTGAGGAATCCGGATTTCCGGGACAGGTGGGGGATATTGGGCTCGGAGGCGTAGTAGAGTTGCTGGCGCAGTTTGACGGCACCTCCAGCCACGCTGTAGATACTGTATGAATAGAGTCGTGCCCTCACCATGATTAGGATATGAATGTCGCTTGTCGAGTCCGCGTCCATCTCGGGCTTGGCGTTCTGAATATAGGGACCGAGCCGAATCGTGTCATACACAAACCTGTCGTCCTCCACACGCAAACAATACATTGCTCCGTGGTTGTCGTGGAACATGACCAGCGACGCCGTCACCTCCTTGATCCGCTCCGTGGTGGAAGTGGTCGGTGTTCCGACGCGACGAAAAATCACCACGTTGCCCTTGCTCACATTGATCGTGATTGAATTGGAGCGGTAGTCGTTCTCCTGGCGCTCATGTCCGATCTGGCACTGCACCGTATACGAGCCTTCGCGCTGGAGGTCGTAGATCTTGTTTAGGCGCAGTTTGAGTTGACGCGTCTCACCAGCCCCAAGAATTAGATCTTGCACGGGATTTGCGGCGCGATCGATCTGCGGAACTGTGAAGTTCGCATGGCTTGTCACCATGAAGTCCAAGTGCCCCTGCTTCCTATCCGTCCCGCCGAAAACCAGCGTGTTTCCACTGTAGTTGCGCAGTGTGACAATCATCTCGATGGGTTCATAGCGGAGATACTTGTCGAAACGCGACTTCAGAGAGATCCCGATCTGCGCATGGCAAGGCACGGCAATCCCAATGACGACTAGTGCCGCCAACACCTGGAAACGGACGTGGGAGTGTGTTTTCATTCTGCTTCCCCCTTGATCTTCTTTTCGACGAGTCGTTCGTTGATCGCTCTGGCGACTGCCTCGGCCGATATCGAGCCGAAGCATTGATTGTCGCGCTTTGTGCACTCGCGGCGAAGGCAGGGCGCATTCTCGCACTTGCCTTGAAAGACTGTGTGCCCCGGGCCATAGGGGCCGGTGCGGTCCGGGTCGGTTGGCCCGAATAAAGCCACTGTCGAAGTCCGCAGCGCCGCAGCCATATGCATGGGGCCACTGTCGTTGGTCAGAAGAACGTCGGAACGGCGCAGCATCTCCGCCAGTGTGCCGAGATTCGTCTCCCCACAGAGATTCACAGGTTTCGCAAGCTTGCATTTGTCAATGACGCTCTGGCAGAGCTGTGCCTCGTCGTCTGCTCCGAGAATCCACACGTGGACGGCATCATTCATTGAGAGTAGGAGATCTAGGGTTTTTGCGAAGAATCCTGGTGGCCAAGTCTTTGAGGCCCAGCGTGCGGCAGGCGCCACGGCAAGCACTGGCCATCCCTCATCCAAATGCCGATCCTCGAGCAACATTTTCGCGCGTTTTACATAGTCATGGTGCATCCTCAGTTCGGGAATTTCCATGTCCATGCTGAGTCCGAGAGCCGCTCTGGCCAGAAAGACATTCCGTTCAACAGCGTGCTTGATATTGGCCGGAAGCATGACCCGTTCCGTATAGCAGAACCGAGATCCCTCCCTGGCGTTCCAGAACCCAACACGCTTCGGAGCGCCACTGGCTCTGGCGATGAGGCCACTTCTCAGGAGCCCTTGGAAGTCAATGGCGATGTCGTAGTGCCGCTGTCTGAGTTCGCGGACAAACAGAGGGATTTCACCCCAATGTCGAATATGCCCGAAGTGGCGCCGTCGGAAGGGAAGGATTTCGTCCACGGCGGGGAGAAGCTCGGCCACGCTTGCCAAGGTGTCGTTCACAAGCCAGCTAATGCGTGCCTCGGGACACTCCCGCTGGATGAGATCCACTGCGGGAAAGGTGTGGATGACATCCCCCAGGCTGCTGGGTTTGATGACAAGTATGTTGATCGGGGTTGCGGGCATGTGATCCCTTCGCCTCGAAGCTTCGGTGTCAGCGACGGCGACGCAGACAGCCGCATCGGGCGTGGAAAGAGGGCTCTGGCTGACTTCGCGATCCGTCAGCGACCAATACCGAGTCGTTCAGCAAGTCGTTCAGGCAGGCCAGCACGACGGATCTTGTCCTGGGCGGTTTCCACGTCGTAGTCTACACGATGCAGCTGGATGGTCTGTTCCTCGGGACAGTAGGTGGCGAAAGAGGCACGAGGATCCCCGTCCCGTGGCTGGCCCACGCTTCCCACATTGATGAGATACTTGTGGTTCGCGGTCATCTGCACCTCGCTGTAGCGCCCCCCATCAACAAGCCCGCCGAACTTCTCGAACGCGAGCGGAACGTGCGTGTGGCCAAAGAAGCAGAGAGAAGTAAACTGGTATTCCAAGGAGACTTCGGCACTAAACTTGTCGAAGATGTACCCCCACATGTGCGGCATGTCGAGAGTCGCATGCACGAGAGTCACCTTCGTGCCGATTCTGGTTTTGTACGGGAGTGTGGACAGCCAGAGTTTGTCCTCGTCGTCGAGGTGGTCCCGAGTCCACTCGATGGCCTGTGCAGCCTGCGGATTGAACCCGATCAGCTCGCTGTCGGCGCTTGCCTGCTCGTCGTGGTTTCCTTTGACCGTCATCTCCACGCCCAACTCCTGGACGATCCGGAGACATTCCCGGGGGTTGGCATTGTAGCCTACGATGTCCCCCATGCAGACATACTTGTCCACATCTAGCTCCGCCGCCCTCTCAAGCACTGCGGTCAGTGCCTCGAGGTTTGCATGAATATCGCCAAAAACCGCGTATTTCATCGTATGGGTATGAGCCTTACATCAAGTGGGAAGACACAAACCCCCGTGCGTGACACACAAGGGCCTATGATGCAGTATTGCGACTCATACTTTATTACTAGAACCCTTGCTGTGCAACTTCCCCTGAAGAGATGAATGGACAACTTGCGCAGTCCATGCTCAGCGTCATGCAGAAACTGCGGTAGATCTCGAGGAGTCCCTGCTGGCGACAGGCACTTCTGACAATCGTCTTGGCACGTGTTGGAGGCATGAAGAAACGGTGTGTGGCCTCGCGCAGCATACGGTTGTTCTGAAGTGGCCCCACGAGTCGCAGCGCTTCATGGGCAAGCGTCACGAGTCGTTGGTCACGACGGTCCCTCCCGAGAAAACAGAGAAACGGCAGCAGAATATTGACGATGATGTCGTCTGCGCGGCCGGCGCCTATGAGCTGCCCGGGACGTTTCAGTGCCGTCGTGTAGTCCTTGGAGTGCTCCCAATCGCTGCGGAACGCGAACGAACGTCGCAGCGCGCGCACAAGTTCCTGCGGATCCGGGGTGTCGTCTGCAAGCCGGAGGAGCCAGGCGCAGGGGTCGGCATCTACGCGATTGAGGAGTTCGACCCCCGCCGCCAGACGCCGCTCGGGTGTGTTGAAGGGCCTCAGCCCGGCACGTGTCCACGTGAGCTGGAGAGGCGTTCCGCCAGACTGCCACCAGCGATCCCACAGTTGTCCAACGTGGCGGCGCCAACGTGGCAGCACAGGTTCGGCGCTGGGGTCGGGCAACAGGCCGGCAGCGCCGAATAGAAGCGCCTCCCGGCTGCAATCATCCGGGGAGTCTTTCAGAACACGCAGTGGCACGGCCTCGGCAAGGCGCCTGAAGGGGTGTTTGTTCAGCTTGTATCCCAGTGCCTCAAAGAGACCTTCGTAGAGTGCCTGATCCATCCCTGCGGAGGCGGCTCTGCGTTCCAGGCGTAGGGTCTTGTCCTCGAAACGGGCAAGTCCTGCGACTTCCAGGATAGTCCCGACGGCATCGTCGTCGGACAGCGCCCAGCGGAGCGCGCACTCGCCGCTGGGGACCTTTCTGGCATAGGGGTAGATATCTGTCTGAAGCTCTTCGAGCAGTTCCCGCCAAGGACGCTGGAGATGCTGGCGAATGGCGAACACCGGCACTCCGGTCGGTCCCGTCCCATGTTCTGGCTCCCAAACCGCATGAAGAATGACTTGATCGTAGTTTTCATCTCGGTGATGTCCGTGCCGAAACCAATCGCCCTCGTGCCGGTGCACCTCCACATCACCGCGCACGATACGCCCGTCAAGGCGTAGCACGGCATCTCGAAAGTCGGGACCCCCTCCCACATTCCAGGTTCCAGCACTGACGATTTCAAGCGTCTGCCCAGCAACAGTTCGACGATCCGGGTCGAAACGCTCCTCGTTCCACAAGATCTGCAAAAAGCGTTCGCTAAATTGACACCCATTCCGCCCGTCGCTATGTTCACCGAGATTGTTCAGCGGCAAATGGATGCGGGACGCCTGGTGGCGCAATGGAACATACCAACGCTCAGCGAGGTCCATGAGGCTCTCTGCGGAAACGGACAACACATGCATATCTTTCTCCTTTCTTGTTATACTAACATAGGATAGCTTAATCAAATGCTTTCGGCAAGGACATCTTTTCTTATTTGTGCTTTTTTTTGTATGTGCATTGGAGTTTTTGCCTCGGATTCGCTGGATTCCGAGACAAGCTCCCGGCGTGAAACTCCTGTGGTTCAAGCAGTTCGACGAGTGATGCCGAGTGTCGTCAACATCGGAACAGAGCAAGTTGTGCGGGTTTCGGATCCCTTCGAATCGTATTTCAGCAATTTTTTCGAGTCCCACTACCGTATTTTTCGCGAGTACACTCCCTTGGGCAGCGGCATCATCGTGGATGCGGCTGGACTTGTGCTGACGAACTACCATGTCGTGCAACGTGCTTCGACGATCCGGGTGCGTCTGTTCGACGGCGCCGAGTACAATGGCGAAATGATCGCCTACGACGAGGCCAACGACCTGGCGCTCCTGCAACTGAGAGGAGAGGTGGCCGACCGAACTCTGCAGTCCGTGGCATTCGCCCTTCCCGGTGATTTGATCCTCGGGGAGAGTGTTGTGACGGTGGGCAATCCCTTTGGGCTCGAACACAGTGTGGCCGCAGGGGTCTTGAGCGCGACGAACCGGAAGTTGAAGGAGGGCCGGGTGACGTTCAACGATATCATCCAAACCGACGCCGCAATCAATCCGGGGAACAGCGGGGGCCCATTGATCAACCTTGACGGGGAACTGATCGGCATCAACCTCGCAATCCGGCAGGATGCGCAGGGAATCGGTTTCGCCATTCCTCTTCGTCGCATCGAAGACGTGCTGGCCCACTGGTTGCTGCCGTCCCGTTTCTCGCTTGCCTCTTGCGGATTTGTGCCCCAGACGCACATGAAGGACGGACATGCGGAGCTGAGCGTATCCTCCGTGGATCCGACGGGACCCGCCGCCGCAGCCGGCCTGAAGGAGGGCGATGTCATCGAAAAAGTCAATGGCGCGGAAGTGAGGCGGGCCGTCGACGCCGGAAAGTTGCTGTGGAAATTGCGGGGCGATGACCCCTTGAGCCTGATTTTGCGGGGGGGGCGGAAGATCGAGTTCCAGATTGTGGAGATGTCTCCCGAAAAACTAATCCTGCGGCGTCTCGGCATCCGGGCCCAGCCATTGAGCAAGGCGCTGAAACAGGCGCTGGGTCTGCCGCACGTCGTCGAAGGCCTGGCCATCAGCGAGATCCTTCCGAGCAGCGAGTTCGCGCGGCGACGCCTGCGCTGGGGAGACACGGTCCGCAGAGGCGACATCATTGAAAGCGTGAGCGGGGTTCCGACCCGAACCCTGGAGGACTTGACACGAGTTCTGAAAGGCGAGCGGAGCGGCGGCATGGTTGTCGTGGGCGTCATCACCGTGGATGCCATTCAGGACCGCGTCTCCCTGGCACGCGTGTCCGTGAAAGTGAGGCTTAGGTAGCTTGTGAACGGAGTGACAGACCATGAGATTTGACATTTTTCTCACGGCGGTACTTATGGCCATTCTACTGATTGGCGCCGGTGTGTTTCTGCTTCCCGCCTATGCAGGTGTGAAGCAGGAAAAAATCAAGCTTCAGGAGAGTGTAGACAACCTGCAGCGGTGCAACCAGGAACTGGAAAAGGTGAAACTGCAGACCGACGAACTACGCACTTCGCCCATAGCGGTCGAACGTGTTGCGCGGGAGAAGTTCGGTCTTTGCCGAGAGGGCGAGAAAATCTTCCACTTCGAGAAACCGGTGGCGACGACGAACACATCATCGGCGGGGAGTGCTCCAGTCCAGGGAGAGCGTGACCGATGAATGTCTCCCTCGCACTGCCTCTTGCCGAGGAGGACGTTCGCCAGCTCAAGGTCGGGGATTTCGTCGAGTTGAGTGGCGTGATCACCACGGCCCGGGATAGCGCGCACAAGCTTCTGGCGGGCGGCACGCCGTGTCCGCGCGATGTTTCGGGGGGCGTGTTCTATCACTGTGGCCCCGTGATCGTTGGCTGCCCGGGAGCCTGGCGAGTCACTGCGGCTGGGCCGACCACTTCCATCCGCGAGGAACCGTACATGGCCGACCTAATCGGTAGCTTGGGGCTGCGTGCGGTCATCGGCAAGGGAGGAATGGGGCAGAAGACATCGGATGCCCTTCGAAGACATGGTTGCGTGTATCTGCACGCAGTAGGTGGAGTTGCTCAAGTTCTAGCCGAATGCATACAGGCTGTCGAAGGTGTGGATTTCTTGGAGGAATTCGGGCCGCCGGAGGCGATGTGGCATCTTCGTGTGGAGCGTTTTCCCGCCATGGTCACGATGGACACGCAAGGCAACGGCCTTCACACCGAGATCTCCGCCATATCGGCCAGCCGATTGGCAGCCTGTGTAGCCATGGGGGGGGGGGAAGTCTGAGCATACCGCAAGGTA
>JAGLDW010000130.1 GCA_023145395.1 Lentisphaeria bacterium
CCATGAAAGCACTGATAGCGCGAATGGTCCCAATGCGCGATGGGGTACACCTGGCAACGGATGCGTGGTTGCCTGACGGACCCGGACCGTTCCCGGTCATCCTGGTACGCACGCCGTACCACCGCCAGAGCGCCGTGCCGCGGGACCACTACGTGCCGCGCGGCTACGCCGTGGTCGTCCAGGACTGCCGGGGTAAGTACGGGTCAGAGGGTGTCTTCACCCCACTGGCCGACGAAGCGGACGACGGGCAGGATACCGTTGCTTGGGTCGCGGAACAGAACTGGTGCAACGGACGCATCGGCACGCTTGGCGGAAGCTATCTCGGGTTCGTGCAAATCCCGGCCGCAAGCGGCGGCCACGAGGCGTTGCGCTGCATGGTGCCGCAGGTGACGTCTGCGAGCTACTTCCGACACTGGGCCCGGTATGACGGGTGCCCGGCGCTGTGCAACGCGCTGCGCTGGAATCTAGCCAACGCGGTCAGTCGGACACCGCCGAACATGAGCCACATCGCGTGGGACGAACTCTACGCAATGACAACGCTTGAGGAGATCTTCGCACGCGTTGGATTCGACTGCGAGACGCTCCGGCAGTGGTTTGAGCATGACTGCGACGACGAGTACTGGCAGGGCATCGACCAGTTCCCCATGCACGAGACCATCCGGATTCCGGGCCTGCACATGGGCGGCTGGTTCGACCACCATCTGCAAGGGCAATGCGAGACCTACGGCCGGATCCGCGATCTCGGCGCGACCGACGCCGCGCGCACGGGGCAGCGACTCGTCATCGGGCCGTGGGGTCACTCTACCTTTGGTGCGGTCGGGGACACGCATCGGAGCTACGGCGACTGGGATTTCACCGAGGCAGCGGATGTTTCGGTGCGTACATTCGAGGAACGGTTTCTCAACCTACATCTCAAGGACTTGGACGACGGACTCACCGAGGAACCGCCCGTGCGGGTGTTCCTGATGGGGGAGAATCGCTGGCTCGATCTGGCTGATTGGCCGCCCCCCGACACGCAGGCGCAGACGTTGCACCTGCGCTCCGACGGGCACGCGGACACGAGGCACGGGCCGGGGCGCCTGACACGCGACACTCCGGGATGCGGTGAAGCACCTGACCGGTACACCTATAACCCGGCCGATCCCATGCCCACGCGCGGTGGCCCCGTGTATCAAGGCATCGACGACAAGGGCCCGCTGGACCAGCGCCCACTGTTTGGACGCGATGACTTCGTCTACTACCGCAGCGATATCCTGCCCGAACCATTGGCTGTGGTCGGCAATGTCGAGCTCGACCTGTGGGTAGCGAGCAGTGCGCTGGACACCGACTTCATCGCGCGGCTCTGTGTCGTCGAAGCGTCGGGCGCTGTGACGTGCTTCACCTACGGCTCGTTGCGCTGCAAGTACCGCGACAGCTGGAAGGAACCGAAGCCGCTCCAACCGGGTGAACCGACTAAAATCCATATTCAGATGGGGCACACCGCATATGTGTTCCCAAAGGGATCACGGATCGCGCTGTTGGTGACCAGCAGCAGCTTCCCGCGGATCATCCCGAACTCGAACACCATGGCCAAGCCGTTCTCCGGCGCCGAGTCCGTGGTTGCCGAACAGCAGGTATTGCACGACACCGAGCACCCATCGCGCCTGCACCTTCCCGTGCTCGAGTTGTAGCCAGCCGCCACAGAGGAGGCATGAATCATGAGTGAGGAATCGAATGCCATGACAGATCGTAGACGGACCGGACCGAACAAGGAACGCAACGGGACACGGTTCCCGGGAACCATGGTGGGCCTGGGGGTAGCAGGTCTGCTTGTGGTCTGCGTTGGTTGCCAAAGTCGAGAACTGCGACCGAAGGAGAAAAGAATGAACAGCCTACAGAAGCGCGTCGCCTATGTCATGTCCATTTCCGCAGAGCAACTGCGCGACATGGTGCCGCGGCAGTCGGGCATCCGCTTCACCGATTGCCCCAACTGCGAGACCGGCGCGCAGGATCGGGCGGACTGGGAGTGGACGCCGCAGGCACCGCGGCAGATCAAGTGCAAGGGCTGTGGTGCGGTCTATCCGAACAACCCGAAGTACCCCGATGACAAGTTCATCGAGGTCGCCGCGCCGGAGGGCACGCATCGGTATCACTACTATGAACGCGAGGACGGCTATCGCATCTTCTTTCGCGCTGCGGCCGACGACCTCGCTCGCGTCTACCTGGCCGAGCGCTGCCGTGACCTGGCACGGCTCTACGCGACGACGAAAGAAGAGAAGTACGCCTGCCGGGCCGCCATCATCCTCGTGCGCTTCGCCGAGGTCTATCCCACGTGGGCGTACAGGTTCGACTTCCCGTTCAGTCAGAAGAAGTTCGCCCCTTACAACCAGAACCGGATTCCTGATTTTGACCCTTCCCGCGTCTGCCGGTGGCGGTCGGGATGGTGTTGGTCCGCGAGCATGGACATTTCGTTTGAACTCCTGGAGACCTACGACATCCTGAAATCCTGGCCCGGGCTTGACCGTATGGCTGGGGGGGGCGCGCGCAGGATGATCGAAGAAGACCTGCTGACGGGCATGGTCGAGTTCGTCATGGGCTTT
>JAGLDW010001300.1 GCA_023145395.1 Lentisphaeria bacterium
CCGCGAGCACATGGCCGAGCGCGAGTTGCTTTTCCACGACGACCTCGCCCCGCACTTGGCCAGTTACGATCCCGAGGCCAGCGAAACCCAGCAACGCGACTTCCTCGAACACCCCCACTGCACCCTCAATGCTCCCGAGTCCAAAATCCGCAACCGCCTCCTCCGCCTCACCGCCGACAGCCCCGACCTCCTCGCCATTATCAAAGAGGAGGGAAAAGTGTAATGTTTACTTGCGGCCCGGTAGCAACAAAGACTCACACGACGGCACTGGCTACACACAACCACCCTTGTCTCGTCCAACCTGAGAGGGACTGAACTATGATCACCAAAGTCAGTACACAATACTTCAAGCAATTTACGAATCAGGAGTTTTTTTTGACTCCGCTTTCGCTGCTTGCGGGACCGAACAACAGCGGAAAATCCACACTTATGCAAGCGATCATGGTGTGGAACCTTGCCATGCAGCGCTGGATTGAGAAGAAGGGGCCGGGGAGTGGTTCAAAAGCCAAAGAACGCTCCGGTACCCCCATTACTCGGCAGGAGTTCAGAGCATTGCCTCTCCCGTCAATGGATCAACTTTGGACGGACACGCATACTTCACTGCGGCGCAGTGAGGGAAAGCCGGGAGCGCCTCGCCCCCTGGTCATCACCTTGCATGGGAAGGATAAAGAGGGGGTTGACTGGAAGCTAGGGTTCGAGTTTCGCTACAATGGCCCGGAACAGATCCATGTTAAGCCGGTTGCGGAACACATGAAGGACCTGGACCGAGCGCGGCGGGAGTTGAGCGTGATCTACATTCCGCCGTTTTCCGGGATCGGGGTGAATGAAACTCGCTACGATCGACCATTCCAGGAAATGCTGGTCGGGCAAGGCAAAGGCGGCGACATTCTGAGGAATCTGCTACTGGAAGTCTCGGGAAAAGATGGCAGCGGGGATTGGGAGGAACTTGAAAAGATTATTGAAGATGTGTTTCAGTATCGACTCATGAAGCCTGTGTATGACGGCTCGCCGTACATCACCTGCCAATATCTAAAAGGTATCCCGCCGACCCGCGGATTCGGGGGACTTTCACCATTGGATATTTCGACAACTGGCAGCGGTTTTCACCAGATTCTGCTGATTCTCGCCTTTATGTTCGCCCGCCCGACAACGTTGATTCTACTGGATGAACCGGACGCACACCTCCATGTGTTGCTACAAAAACAACTCTACGATATCCTGCGAACGCTCTGCCACAGTCGAAAAGGGCAGTTGGTCATTGCCACGCATTCCGAAGTTCTAATTGACACCACCAGCCCGGAACAGATTGTTTCCTTTTACCGGGAACCGCATTGCCTAACATCCGGAAATGATCGGGATCAGGTACGCGAAGCGTTGAAACGCGTGAGTTCTCTGGAACTACTTCTTGCAGAAGATGCTGACGGCATTCTTTATCTTGAAGGAAATACCGATTTCGATCTGCTCAGAGTATGGGCCGACATTCTGGAGCATCCAATCAAGAATTGGTTCAAAGGTCAACCTTTCTGGCACAATAACCACGGTCGAAATCCCAGGGAGGCTCGGGCGCATTTCTTTTCCTTGAAAGCCATTCGTCCGAGTCTTAACGCAGTTCTCTTGCTTGATGGTGACAACCGCAACGTGCCAGATCGTGAGATTGACGGTGACAAGTTGACCATCCTGCGCTGGGAACGGTACGAAGCGGAAAGTTACTTGCTTCATCCGGAGGCTCTTGAACGGTTCATTGCCGCCGAAAAGGGTGCGCTTTTCGCCAATGCAGCGATGAATTACCTCAGAGAACAGCTTCCTCCGGCTTTCTTCAAATCGCCGCTTGAGACCAGTGCTTTTCTGAAGGCTGAACCCGCAAGCAAGACGCTGTTACCGAAACTCCTTGAATGCGCGGATGTCGAACTCTCAAAGAATGAGTATTCCCTAATCGCAAAACAAATGAACCCCGAAGAACTGCCGCCAGAGATTGCGGAGAAACTGTCAAAGATTTATTCCGTGGTTTGTGTTGACAGATTACTTAACTGAGTGGGCCGCAATTAGTTACTGGCAATTTTCTATATTGCAGCACCTTGCCCATGTCAGAAGATCTGGCAGCGGACACTGCATTTTGGGCGCAGTGGTGATCCGGCGGTATTGCCGGAGCTGGATGTGTATATCGAGTACTGGGGCTTGAGACGCCGCAATACAAGATGAGCATGTACAAGAAACAGGCACTGTACCAACAGGAAGGCAAGCGGCTGATTTCGGTTTATCCAAGAGACCTGTCCGCTTTGGATGGGCTCTTGATGACAAAAATACGACGCTTTCGGCGGACGGAGAGCCGGGCGCCTTGCCCGGCGCGTCCGCTGAAGCTTGACGAGGGGTCCGGGGAGTGCACGCACGCCCCGGCGGGGTCTGGGGCAGCGCCCCATCTCCGTCTCCAGCCCCACTCTGCGCAGTCCGCAGTGTGGCGGTGATCATCCACGCAGTTCCGCGTGGAGGGTGAGGCCTAGGAAGAGAGTGCCGTCGCGGCATCGCGCCTGTTGGTTTACGGCGTTGAAACGGGGAGCCGTGTAGGGGATCTCGTTCGCGGCGGCTTCTTTTCGGAGCAGTTTTTCGAGAGCGGATTCACAGGTTTCGAGCGCCTCCTCGAGTGTGGCTGCGCGATGGGTTCCACCCCGCCAGCTACAGAGAAAGGCACCGCTGTCCGGCAGCCGGATCACGGCCTGCTCACGCAGCAGCACATCCCCCGCGATGGCGCCGATCGCATTGGCGACGGGCGAGTGTTCCGAGACCAGAATCTCCTGGCCAAAGATTTCGGCGAGACATGGAAAGAGCGCACCGGCCGGAGCGCCAACCCCGATGAGAGGGAAGGGGAGGCGCATGGTGAATGTGGTGCGGTCGGGCTCTTGGTCGTCGGCCGTCAGATGCTGAGTCAGCCAGCCAAACAATTCCTCATTCCCTTCGCGTGGGCATGCCTCTGGCAAGGAGACGCGCAGGACTGTCTGGCAGACCATGCGGCGGAACTCATGCAGAATGTCGGCGATGATTGTGGCTGGATCTGTCTCGAGGAGCATGGCCCAGCAGGACACCAGCTTGTCGGAAGGACGGCGGTCGAAGAGGTCCAATTTCCCCTGGACATGCAGCACATCCGTGAGCGTGAGTCCGTACCGCACGAGTCGCCCCGCCGTCTCGTGCTCTTCCCAGGGAATGTGCCGGGGCTGGGCGCGGTTGAGTTTTCGCGCAAGCAGGGCGAGAGGTTGCGGTCCCGTCGCGAGGTGGAGGAGAAGCCGGTTGTCGCCAGGATCGACACCGGGTGCCAGCGCGACGATGTCGGCGGCGTTCACATCGTGGCAGACAATCTCCGCAAGTGTGTCGGTGTAGTCGTCCACAGCATTTGGGAAACGCTCTGCCAGACGACAGAGAGGAATGACGCGCCGCGGCCCAATGCGGACCTTCGGCCAGCCTGCCAAGTTGATTTCACTGTCGCCGCCGAGACCGATTGTCTGCAAGGCCATGGCGCGGACGCTGGTCTGGAAATCCGCGATGCGCGAGCCCGTTTCGCTGAGCACTGGAGATCCTCCGCGCAGTTCGGCGACGTCGAGAGTTGTGCCGCCCATATCGGCGACGATGGCATCGCGGTTGCCAAAGATCCGGGCGGCGCCCACCACGCTGGCGGCGGGGCCGGAGAGGACGGTCTCGACTGGCACTTTGCGGGCGGCTTCGGCAAGAATCTGGCTGCCGTCGCCCTTCACGAGCATGACCCGTGCGTTCTCGAGCCCGACTTCCGCTAAAGCGTCATCCACTGCGTCGATGAGTTCCTCGATCATCGGGATGAGTCTGGCGTTCATGGCGGCTGTGACGGCGCGATCCTTGAAATTGAGACGGCTTGTCAGTTCGTGCCCGCAGACTGCATGCATGCCGGTTTCCTCGAGGACGAGCGCGGCCACGGCCTGTTCGTGCACGGGGTTGATGACGCTGGCAAAGCCGCTGATCGCCACCGCTTCGCAGCCCGCTTCGCGCGCTTCGCACGCGCACCGTACAATCTCCCCGGGATCCAGCGCTTCCTGCTCAATGCCTTCCATGTCGAGCGCACCGGCGATGTGGTGGACGAATGTGAAGGGAAGATCGTCCGTGGAGAGATGGAATGGGGACATGGCCAGAAGTGCGACGGGTCGGCCCTTGTGCTCCACAAAGGCATTGGTGGCCAGGGTCGTGCTCAGGCCCACGCGGGACACGTTGCGGAGCTTGTCCGCAGGCAATTTGGCCAACACTCCACGAATGCCAGCGAGCAGATCCCCGTGGGTGGTGGGCGCCTTCGCCGAGGCCACTACTTTGTCTTCGCTGAAATCAAAAATAACAGAGTCTGTGAAGGTGCCCCCCGTGTCGATGCCCAGGCCGAGCCCTTCGCGTTTTGGGGGCGTGTCCGACGACCTGTCCTCGTAGCGTTGGAGGACGTTGTCCACTGCGGAGTCCGCACTGGAGGCGTATCCGACCACGTCCGCCCCGGGTGCGGGCACGGTTTTGTTTCCCGGCGGGATGACGAGTAGGCGCGGGTCGCTCCAGTCGCCGTTGAGCATGGCGAAAAGCAGTGACTCGTCCCCTTCCAGAACCGTATGCTCCCAGTTCAGACTTTCAGCGAGTCCCTCGGTGACGAGACGGCCGGGAGGTGGCATCTTTTCGCCGTCGAACTGGATGTAGGCCGCACGGTCGTAGTTGTGCTTCCAGGATTCGCGGAACGTGCAGATGAAATCCGCGTTGTCCTCGCCGTACTGCTTTGCCAGTTCGTCGTGTGTGACACTGTAGAGTGATTCATTGCGCTTGCTCTGGTAGTTCTGCGTCGCATCGTCGCGGTGGCGGTGTGTTTTCTCGTACCAGCCCTGGGTGAGGTAGCGGGTGCCTGGATGGGCCTCGAACTGCTCTTGGTAGCGTTGGTGCGAACCGAGGAATAGCCCGATGCAGTCCTGCGCGCGCGGCAGCACCAGGGGCACGCTTTCCGCACGGAGTCCCATCGTCCCACGACCACAGACACCGTAGGCTAGCGTGATGCCGCAGAGATCCCCGCGGGCGCTCAAATCGTTGATCTCGTTCTGGAGAAGCTCGCGAAGTTTGAGTGGATTCTGGTGCAATTGCGCCGGCATGACGCGAAGCACAAACTCGCGCTCCGGCAGACGGGTCATCACCCGGCGTAGATTCCACTCCATCACCCCGCAGGCGATGATGGCTGTTTTCTTCTTCTCGCGCATCTTGTTTGGGCTCTCGATTTGATTGGATTCCATAGCTCACGTATGCGCGCAACTTGAATGTACGCAGTCCGAGTAGGTGCGTAATGTTGCGC
>JAGLDW010001301.1 GCA_023145395.1 Lentisphaeria bacterium
ACCGGAGGAAATCGTGCGCCTGGGTCAGATGAACTGCGGCGTGGCCCATTGCCCCGTCAGCAACCTGCGTCTCGGATCCGGTATCTGCCATGTCCCGGCGCTGCTGGATGCGGGCGTGCGTGTGGGCATCGCTGTGGATGGAAGCGCAAGTAACGACTCATCGAACCTGCTGAAGGAAATGCAGACAGCGTTGCTGATCCATCGCGTTGGTACGGGAGTGAGCTCCATGCCGCCGAAGAAGGTGATTCGTATGGCCACCCGCGGCGGTGCCGAAATTCTGGGTCAGCCCGAAATTGGGCAGGTCAAGGTGGGCATGGCGGCGGATCTCACACTTTTCCGTCTCGACCGGTTGGAATTTGCGGGGGCGATGACCGATCCGGCATCGGCTATTCTCTTCTGCGGCAGTGCGCCGCGCGCGGAGTGCACCATTGTGGCAGGCAAAGTGCTGGTCGAGAAGGGGCAGCTGGTCGGCATGGACGAGCAGGCCATCTTCCATGAGGCGAACAAACTGACGGCCGATCTGCTGCAGAAGGCCGGAATCTAATTAGGGCTTCTGAATGAAGCAACTTCGACAAGCCGCCGCCCGCGAACGACGGGCTCCCATCCTGTGGTGGTTCCTCATGACGCTAACCATGGGGGGGGGGATTTGCCTCTTTATTTGGTCCCACTCTCATGATGCGGCCGTTTTTGCCGCGATTCTATTTGCGGCGGTGTGGGTGGCGCCACTGTTTGCATTCATGTCCTTGGCTGCGCCGCACCGCGCCAAGGCCCCCCCCCCCGCACGGGGAGAGGGGACCTATGACGAGTGGCTGAAGCAGGCTCGTCTTCTCGGCCGCGTGTTGCTCTACTACGGGGACAACCCGGCCATTCCGGGCGAATTGCGTCACGCCTTCCATGATGCTCGCATGGATTTGCACGATACGCTGAAGGCGCATCCCCTGCGCGACGATCTGGAGCGTGTCTGCCAACGCATCCGGGAGGGAGCCATCAAGGAGATGAAGAACTGGTTTGCCGGGGAGTACCGGCGGGATATCCGGGAATTGGCAAACGAATACGAACAAGCCGCATCGGCAGGGATGGATCCGGACAAGCGGTTGCTGGCCCTGCAGGATGCGGTAGAGAAA
>JAGLDW010001302.1 GCA_023145395.1 Lentisphaeria bacterium
CATTGCAGTGGGCCGGGCCAGTGGGCTGCCCGTTCAGATCTCGCATCATAAGGTCGCGGGCGTGCGGAACTGGGGAAAAAGCAAGGTGACGCTGGGCATCATCGAAGCCGCCCGCGCCGAGGGAGTCGATGTCGTACCCGACCAGTATCCCTACACGGCCTCGTGCTCCCGGGTGGGGACCATCATGCCACGTTGGGTCTGTTCAAGCGGGGATGATGAAGCGCACGCCCGGCTGCGAGACCCCAAGACTCGCGCTCGGATCAAGGCGGCTGTCATCGAACGGCTGAAGACGTTCTACGGCGGGGAGTTGGAACGCATCCGGATCGCCAGTTCGGTCGTCGAACCAGGACTTGCGGGGATGACCTTTGCGGAGATCGCGGCGCAGCGTGGCGCCGCGGACGCATGCGAGGATATGGCCGAGTTCGTCATGGAACTGGCCAGAGACCGGCCTGCCTCCTGCGACACGATGTGCATTTTCCACAGCATGGACGAGCACGATGTGGAACGCATTATGAGCTATGAGCACACGATTGTCGCATCCGACGGATGGGGGACGGACCTGGGTGCCGGGCATCCTCATCCGAGGCTGTACGGCACATTTCCGCGTGTGCTCGCCCGCTACTGCAGGGAGAAGGGACTGTTCTCCATTGAGGAGGCGATCCGGAAGATGACCTCGCTGCCCGCCGCGAGACTGGGTCTCACGGATCGTGGTGTGCTCAGGGTCGGAGCGTGGGCCGATATCACAGTCTTCGACGCGGAGACGATCATGGATCGTTCAACCTTCGAGGATCCGCATCAATATCCGGCGGGCATCGACTTTGTGCTCGTCAACGGCGAGGTCGTTCTCGACCATGGCACGCACACGGGCGCTCTGCCCGGCGTCTTCATCCCGCGCGCCTGACGGCGGTCTGTTTTGCGCAGAACCAGGCATCGGAAAAGAGGGGTTTCACGATGGTCATTGGCACGATCAAACGCGTTTTCGTCGTTCACCACACACATATGGATGTGGGATACACAGACTTGCCACATGAGGTGATGGACCAGCATCTCGGACATCTCGATCTCGCGCTCGACCTGTGTCGGGAAAATCCTGATCTGCCACCCGAGAGACGGTTCCACTGGACCTGTGAATCCGCGCTGCTTGTGCAGGACTATCTTGCCTGCCGCCCCCGCATGCGCCGGGACGAGTTGCTCACCGCGCTGCGAGAGGGCTGGATCGAGCTGATGGCCTTTCTCACCCAGCCGCTGACCGAACTGTGCGACGCGCAGACTTTGGTTGACTGCTTGCGCTATGCCATGGACTTGGGGCGGCACGAGGGATTCGAGGTGTCGTGCGGGATGATTGACGACATCGGCGGCTATGCGGGACGACTGCCGACGGTGATGTCCGAGATGGGCGTTCCCTATCTGGTCGCTGGGGTCGGTGCGTTTCAGGTTCATCTGCCCTGGGCCGATCTGCCCCATCTTTTCTACTTGCAGGATAAGGGCGGCGCGCGGATTCTAGTGTGGAATCTAGGCATTGATCGGTTGCGGACTCCGCAGGAGATGACCAACCTCGCCGCAGTCTACGGACAGGGCGCGCTGTATCTGATCATGCCGTTCGCCAAGGCGTTTGGTGACCGTGGCGCTCGCGGGGTGGAACTGGATGTGGCGGCTGATTCGGTCTCGATCGACGCGCGCACCCGTTTCGGAGAGCTGGAGGAGCGCCTGGCCGCAGAGCGATATCCCTACGCGGAGGTCCTTCTCCAGTATGGTGGCGACAATCGTGGCCCCGACCCCCAGCTATCAACTATTCTGCAGGGAATCAACGACTGCGCCGACATGCCCCCAGTGCAGCTTTGCACCCCCAGCGTGTTCTTTCGGGAGATGGTGCGTCTGCATGGAGATTCCATTCCGGTGGTCGAGGGTGTGATGACCGACCCCTGGAACCTGCGCGTGAACCCACAGCCGGTCGGCGTCTCCATGCACCGACGCGCAGGCGCGCTTCTCAACGCGGCTGAAGCGCGTCTGGCGCTGCGGGGAGAGAGGGCCACCTCCGAGGAGACCACGCTGGTCGTGGATGCCCGGCGCAACTTGCAGCTCACTGCCGATCATACGTGTGGACTCAGTGAATGGAGCTGGCCCCGTGAGTTCGAGGAGGCGGGCGACCGTCGTGCTCCGGCTTTTGACCGCTACCGTCGGTCCTGGTCCGCCAAGCGGTTCTACGGAGAATCCGCACTTCGAGCCGCTGAACGTCTCGATCGCATGGCTCGACACAAAATCTCCACCGGTCTTGCTGGTAAGGCGCGGCGGTTGGTGGTTTGGAACGATACGCCCTACTTGGCCTCTGGACCAGCCACACTCTACACCGGGCGTGGTGGCCCCGATCTTCAGTCCGTGCGGGATTCGTCGGGCAATGAGATTCCCATGCAGCGCGTCGCTTCCAAGCGGTATGTGCTCTGGGTTGAGAATGTGCCGGGATACGGGTGCGTCGTGCTGGTTCCCGTGTTGGGAAAAACAGCGGATTCCCCTGCGGATTCCGCACCGTTCGGCGGACCTTTTCTGCGCTTGCAGATCGCTGCGGAGTCCGGTCGGATCCGCAGCGTGCGCGACGCGAAGAGCGATGTCGAGTATCTCGACGACGATACATCCCTGGGTTTGGGTGAGACTGTGTACGAGCGGTTGGAGGGGGTGCCGACGGACAACGCGCAAGCGGGGATGAAACAGAACTTCCCCCGTCTCGTCCAGCCTGTGCGGACGGAGTCTGTGGAGGTGAGTGCAACGGGACCTGTGTTTGATGAACTGACCGTTTGCGAGCAAGTCGATGGCGCGGCGGGGTCCGTGCGTGTCGTTCGCACGGTGCGGGTGTACCGGACCGCGCGCCGCATCGATGTCGATGTCCGTCTTGACAAGCCGGAGAACGAGGCCAAGGAGGCGGTTCAGATTGCTTTCCCATTCGCAGGGGACGGGGAGGTCGCTTTCGACCAGAACATCGGCTGGGTGGACCCGTCGGCGGAGTTGATTCCCGGATCGTTGCAGGACGCCATGCATTGCGCTAGTTGGGCGTTGTCGCGGAGCGGTGTTGGCACAGCCATTCTCGCTTGTCCCGATGCCCCCATTGTCGAGTTCGGACGGCCACGCCTCGGCGAATGGAGCGACGAGTTCCCCTTTGTCGCGGGCAATGGGCACATCTTTGGCTTCATCTACCAGAATCTGCTCAATACGGATTGTCCAATCTGGCAGGAACTCCTGCACACCTTCCGGTACGTCTGCGTTTTCGAGCCGGACGCTGTGGGAGCGGCCTTTGCCGAGCGCGTGGGCACTCAGGCGCTGACACCCTTGCGGGCGGACCTTCTTGAGCACTCGGCAATGGAGGTGGGTGCAATGCCTCCGCAGCTGGAGATCGGACATCCGGATGTGCGTGTGTTGAGTCTCGCCCGCCGGAATGATGGGAGTCTGGACCTGTTGTTGGAGAATGCGGGTGCCAGGGCTGTGCGGACGTCCTTGTGCACTGTGCCTGCGATTTCCGCGGCTCACCGATGTGGGCTGAGCGGTGATGTGGGAAAACCACTACCCGCTCGCGCAGGCGTCATCGTCGTCGAACTGCAACCCTTCGAGCTGGTGCGTCTGTCTCTGACTCGGATGCAGTGACCCGGCCAAACTGACTCGGTCACTTGGGCATCAAAAGGGAGGTGCTCTTGGCAAGTGCACAGTTTGTCTTTTGCCACTCTTTTGTTTTCCTGACACAGCGGAGTGGTTCTGTCAGGAAAACGCCCC
>JAGLDW010001303.1 GCA_023145395.1 Lentisphaeria bacterium
GGGACAAGCCCGGTGGCGGCGGGACGGGGGGCTCGGCATCAGAACGGGGCAAGCCCGGCGGCGGCGTTCTGGACTCGGAGACGAGGATGGACTCTTCCCGCACAGGGATTTCGAGCAGTTCTCGGATTGTGCCGGGATGCAGGTCGTCTGGCACGGGTTGGTCGAGAAACTCCTCCACTTCCTCGCGTCGCTTCTCCAACCACTGCGCGCCAGCCTCGCCAAGGGGGATTGTCCCCTTCTGCTCCAGCGCGTCGCGGAGCGTCGCGGAATCGCTGCCGCTCAGGATCGCCTGCAGGATGGTGTTGTCGATGGTGTAGCGCTGGAGCGTGTCGGCCTCGAACAACTCCGAGTCGTCAAGCTGAGTGGTGTCTCTGTCGTCGAAACGCACGTTGAGGGCGTTTCGGTAGAAGGCCGCTGCCGGATCGCGGAGGAAGCGTGTCAGCTCGCGCAGAAGGAGCACTTTGGGCGGCTGATCGACGGCGGGCAGAGGCGGCTCCTGGAACCGGAAGCTCTCGCCCGTGCTGTTTTGCAGCGCGCGCGCTGCTTGGCAATCCGCGCGGGAGTAGGAGAACAGCGCGGAGTCGCTGCCGAAATAGGCGGGGTGGAAGGGCTGCAGGCGGTGCTGCGTCTCCGGGAAGGGGAGTTCGTCCGTTGCATCAGCGCGCTCGAAGCCCGCAATCAGGTACTCGCGGAGTTCGCAGACGAGCGTCGAGGGGGGGATCAGCTCGTTTGCATCGGTGCGTCCGACGTAGCTGATGTGGAAATGCTCGCGCGCTGCGAGCAGCGCTTCGAGGAAGGCACTCCGGTCATCGTTGCGTCGGCTCGGATCTCCGCGATGGCATTTCTGACGCATGAGATCAAAGCTGGCGCGGATGTCGGGGCGCGGGAAGACTCCGTTGTCCATCCCGAGCAACCAGACGACACGACGGGGCATGCAGTGCATGGGGCGCAGCGCGCTGAACACGACGGCATTGCGAATGGTGTTTCCGGGAGCGTCCATCTGCTCCAACTGCTCTCTCATGAAGGCGAGGACCACCTCTGCGAGCACTGGTTCCGCGAAGTCCGCAGCCTCGCTCTGCCGGACCAGGGCACGGATGGCGTTGCGGGTCGCCGTCAGGTCCGCATAGGTCTCATTTGTGTTGGCGAAAAACGTGTCCAGCACGCTGTCGAGACGATTGCCCCAGACTTCGAGCCTGACTGGTCCCGCCAAAGTATTCAACGTTTCCTCCAGGCAGTTGACGAAGCGTGCCAGTTTGCCCAGCAAGACGCCGCTGTCGCCCTCGACTTTGGAGAAGGGCAGAATGGTGCCGAGAGTGCCCGCGTGGTCTGGGGTCTCGTCTCCGCTCGGCGCCATGGCATAGCCCAGCAGCATCCGGTCGAGCCCGTGACGCCAGGTCGTCACCTGCGTGAAGTCCGCGCCGGAAAGGCGTTTTCGGTGCTCGCTGTCGAGCCCCCAGCGAATGCCGCACTCGTGAATCCATTGTCGCAGCGCCTGCACCTCGTCGCCGCGGATCTCGAAAGCGGCGCACACCGCTTCGTTTTGGAGCAGATCGGCGACTTGAGTCGCGCTGAATCGACTTTCGGGAAGTGCGAGCAATGCGAGGAAGGCATTGGCGAGCGGACTGGTTCCGGTGGCTGTGCGGTCCGCGATCACGTAGGGAATGGTGTGTGGATCGCGCCGCTGTTGCGGCTCGGTTCCGAAAACCGCGTCGATGTAGGGGGCATAGTCCTCGATGTTGGGGCAGAGCACCTGGATCTGGCGCGGCTGAAGCCCGGGCAGCCCATGTTCCTCTTTCGAAAACCAGCGCAGAAGCTGGTCTCGGAGGACTTCGAGTTCGCGCATGGCGCTGTGGCAGATGTGGATGCTGATGGACTCGTCCGCGCTCTGGACTGCGAAGGGGTCGCGGAGGGTCGCGCCGGCACGATCATCGGTCCAGCGGCGCTGTAGCAGGTCGTTCTGCACGACGTGCAATGTGCAATCGTCTGGCTGGGAATGGAATGGCTCGGCGATGTTGCCGCCGGTGAAGTCGAGCACCTCACCGAGCTGGCTCTGGCACGCCTTGCCCAGGGAGCTAAGCAGAGGATTCCCAGTTTCGAGATAGGGAACTTCGTCCTCGCGCCCCTGCAATCGCAGCTTGCCCTCGGCGCGCTCTCTAGCCTTGGGGGCGAGGTCCTCGTCCCAAAGCTCCTGGCAGGGATTGAACAGGTAGAGGGAAACAGGAACGTGTTCGGAAAGGAGTTTGAGGAAATGCAGATAGACGGGGGGCATGCCGGGAACGGCGAAGACGCTCAGGCGCCGAAGTCCGTCGAGCACACCGCAGCGGGGGAGTCGATTCCCCATCTCGAGGAAAAGCTTGAGGTAGGTGTCGGCGTTCTGTTGGCGCAGTGCCTCCCACAGAGGCGGTTGCCAGTGGGTGTTGTCCGGGAGATTCCCCGTTTGGCTCTTCTGCCATCGTGCGAGCATGTCCGGGCGGTAAACTTGATACTCGTCGAAGAGTTGGGCAAGTGTCCCGGCCAGGGCGAAGCGTCTGCGCGGGTCAGGTTCGCCGTCGCCATGCAGGTAGTCGCGAAGGGGTGCAAAGGCTGCGTGGTCGAGCTGGTCGCCCCCGAGCAGACCGTGGAACCGCCAGCGGAGCACGTCGCGGGAGCAGGGATGGAAGCGGGGCTCGCGCTTGGCGTTTGCGCCGGCGTGCATGCGGTAGAGCGCGTCGTTGATGAAGGCGTAGAGGAACTGGACGTCCCAGTTGGCGATGACGGTCTGGCGGGCGCGGCCCCGGCGTTCGTACATGGCGTAGTGACGTAGCCAGCCTTCGGCGACCCGACTGTTCACCACGATGCACTCGCGCTGGAAAGGATCATCGAGCGGATGCGTCTCGAAGGAGCCGAGCATCTCCTCGGCTAGCTCCTCCAGCCGGTTGGACCAGATGACGCGGAACTCGTTCATGCACTCTCCGTGAATCCTCTGAGACGATGGCAAACCTTAGGGAAATGTCGCCGCAAAGGTGCCAAAAGGCAAGGAGGGAAGAAGAAGGAAGAAAGAGAATAGGGGCGCTGCCCCCTGCCCCGCCGGGGAATGCATGCACTCCCCGGACCCCACTTTGC
>JAGLDW010001304.1 GCA_023145395.1 Lentisphaeria bacterium
AAGAAGCTGACCTACGAGGAAATGAAGCCGCTCACCGAAATGATCGAGCAGGCTGACTTCCACACCCTCTCTGCGGCGTGGAGCGTGCAGGCTCTCAAGGCATACGCGGACCTCGCCGAGAGCAATGGAGTGAAAGCGGGTATCGCCTCGGTGCAGGGTCAAACCGTGAAGGTGCTGGCGCAACCAGCCATGGGGCAGTTGCAGGTCAAGGTGCCGGAAGGAATGGCCCGCTTCTTCTTTGCCAAGAACTCCCCCGAGGGATTAGGGGCTTGGTACCAGACGATCGAAAAAGGCTTCGCCAGAAACTTACCGAAACAAGCCAGCTCGATGCACATCGAGATCCTGCGTGAGCTCGTCGATGCGGCGGGTCAACCAGTCACAGAGGGAAAACTTGGCGAAACGTTGTTTGCGAAACTGACGATTCGCAACCTAACCAAAACCGACATGCCGAACCTCGCAATCACGGAGATGCTACCCGGTGGTTTTGAGTTTGCACCTCCGGGCGAACCCCACTCGCTACGCCCCGGTCTCGTCACTCGCCAGGGCACCGACTACATTGATGTCCGCGAAGACCGCGCCCTCATCTATCTCGGTTTGCGCCCCGAGGGATCGCTCACGCTGCAATACGCCCTGCGCCCAACCTGCGCCGGAACGTTTGTCGTCCCGCCACCGTATGCCGAGGACATGTATGAGTCGAAAGTCCGGGCAAACGGCGCAGCTGGCAAAATCATTATCCTATCGCGTAAATAATCACGAACATCCCCACGCCCACTCCAATCCTCATGCCAACCAATAGAAACAAGCTGAAGACCTTCTGCCTCCGAGGGCTGAAGGGGTGCGGATTTCTGTTGGCGCTCCTAGCGCTCGGCTACGGACTGCTGCCGAAGCCCGACCTGCTGCCACCAGATTTGGAATACTCGCGCACCGTGCTCGACCGCGATGGCGAGGTGATTTTTCTAACCACCACCAGCGACGGCATGCTACGACTGCCCACCACCATGGACCAGC
>JAGLDW010001305.1 GCA_023145395.1 Lentisphaeria bacterium
TCGACTGCGAAGACGGCGACCCCTGTACCGACCACTCCTGCGACTCCATCTTGGGCTGTGAGCAGACCTTCAACACGGCAGCCTGTGATGATACAGATCTTTGCACCTTCGGCGATGTCTGCGACGGGGCCGGGACCTGTGCCGGCACCGTCGTCTCCTGCATCGATGATCCGGACACCTGCGGGGTTCTCCGCAGCTGCAATGGCACTTCAAGCTGCGACGAGGCCTTCCCGGGAGCCCTGACAAGCTGCGATGATTCAGATCCTTGCACCTATGATGATGCTTGTGACGGAGCCGGCGCTTGCCTCGGCAGCGCCATCGTCTGCCAGGATGACGACGGTATTTGCGCCATGAACCGTGCCTGTGACGGCAGCGCCACCTGCTTTGAGAGTTACCCGGACTCCAGCACGGCCTGTGATGATGGCGAACTGTGCACCCACACCGATGTCTGCGACAGCTTGGGGGGCTGTATCGGCACGCCCATGGACTGCACCGACGGGTCACCTCCCTGTGGCGCACAGCGCTCCTGCGACGGCAGCCCAAATTGCGTGGAGATCTTTCCAGGGGCCGAGACAGGCTGCGACGACTCGGATCTTTGCAGCTACGACGACGCATGCAATGGGGCAGGGGCTTGTGCCGGCTCCCTCATCGTTTGTGAAGACGAGACCACGATCTGTGGGGCACGCAGAAGCTGCGATGGCAGCTCTCAATGCGTGGAGACTTATCCGGCGGCGGGCAGTCCTTGCGACGATGAGGACCCTTGTACAATCGGTGAGGTCTGCGATGGGCTGGGCCAGTGCATGGGAGGCCAGGCTTATAGCTGTAGCGACGGGGACCCATGCACCGAAGACCTCTGTGACGGGCAAGGCGGCTGCAGCAACCCGCCCAGCCCCGCGGGCACGGTTTGCGACATCTGTCGGGTTTGTTCCGAGCAGGGAGAGTGCATTCAGGCCGAATCTGGTGCGTTCTGCTCAGGGCCGGACGACTGCAGCCCGGACGGAGTCTGCGACGCTGGGGGTGTTTGTCTGGTGGAATTGTCCTGCGGACAGGCCATCAGGCCGTCTTGCCCCATTCTGGCCGACTACGGGAAAGATCCGAGTCAGCGCACCGACTGCCGCCTGCCCAACGAGGCGGTGCGGATGAGGGTCAGCATCATGCCGACAGAGCCTGGCTCGGGTGGATATCTTCCGGTTCGGCTTACTTTGCAGAATCTTCACGACCTGCCCCTCTGGGATCTTGCCATACGGCTCGAACTACCCAATGCCCAACAGGGTGGATTCTTGCCAGGCTCACTTCGGGCCCA
>JAGLDW010001306.1 GCA_023145395.1 Lentisphaeria bacterium
TGGGGACCTGCCGCCGCGGGCGTCTTCGTGCCGGTTTCCACCGGTGAGCTGGAAGGCATGGAATACGCCGGGACAAATGGCCGTGGCGGCCTGGGCACCGTGGTGGCCTCAGCCGCGGGCAACGAGGATCAGACCACCAGTTACCAGAGCCGTTTCCACACGGGCCTGGAACACGTTGTCTGCGTGGCGGCCACCAACCAGTTTGACTTGCGAAGCGAATACTCCAACTACGGACCCCATCTGACCGTGGCCGCGCCATCCAACGCCATCTTCATGGTCCCTGCCATCTACACGCTCGAGATCACCGGCAACGGAGATGTGGCTTCCGACTATACGGCCAACTTCGGCGGCACAAGCTCGGCCACACCCGTGGTCTCCGGCGTCGTGGGCCTGATCGCAAGTGCGGCCCCCGAATTGACCGCCGCGGAAATTGTGCAATTGCTGAAAGACACAGCGGACAAAATCGATCCGGACGGCGGCTTCTACGATGAAAACGGCCACAGCCTCAAGTATGGTCACGGCCGTGTCAACGCCCTCCGTGCCCTGCGCGTAGCCTTGGGACAGACAGACCGCCCCTGGTGCGAGACCCCGGCCGCGGAAGAAGACTGCGACGTCCACCTAGACGACAACTGCGACGGTTTCGTGGATGAAGGCTGTACGCTTGCGCCTGCCCTGGGCACAGTCTGCGAACAAGCCGGCGACTGCGCGGGCGATTTCCCCTGGGAATGCCCCGTCACGGGCCAGCAACGAGGCCTCTGCACCTTGGCCTGCATTTCGTCTCCCTGCCCGGCCGGCAGCACCTGCGTGGAAGGCAGGTGCAGTTTGGATTGCGAAACCAGCGACGACTGCCCAACGGACTTCGTTTGCAACAAGCAAGACCTGGGCAACTGTGTGCCCACCTGTCAAACCTCCGCGGATTGCGCCGAGGGCGAGACCTGTGACCTAACCAGCTTCCTCTGTCGTTTGGATACAGACGGCGAAATCGGTTCGCCCTGCGGGGTCCCGGAAGACTGCATCAATAACGGATTTTGCCTGGGTGCGGGCATGGGATTTCCTGACGGCTACTGCACCCGGTCCTGTGACAACCACTCAGACTGCGGCGGCATCAACCGCTGCGTCTTCGTCGGCGGCCACGGCAACTTCTGCTACATGGGTTGCTCCTTCGACGGCGACTGCCGGACCGAATACCTCTGCGAACAAGACGGACCCCGAGCAGGCACCTGCTACAAACTCTGCGAACGGGATGATCAGTGCACGGGCGGCGATCCCGCCTGGGACACCATCATCTGCGACACGGAGAGCGGACGCTGCATCGACACGGCCACCGAGCCCGACGGGGGCGTGGATGGGGGAGAAGAAGACGGCGGTGCATTGGATGCCGGCGAAGAGGATGCCGGTGAAGTGGATGCCGGTGAAGTGGATGCCGGTGAAGTGGATGCCGGTGAAGTGGATGCCGGTGAAGTGGATGCCGGTGAAGTGGATGCTGGTGAAGTGGATGCCGGTCAAGACGCCGGCGCAAGCACGGATACCGACAGCGACGCTGGCGATGATGTAGAAGACGGCGGCGGCTGTGGTTGCGGCACCCAGAGCAGCCGCACCTCGGAGCCATTCTGGTTCCTGCTGATGATAGGCCTCTTGGTGTTCACGACATCCCGCAAGAACCGCAGGTAATACACAGCCCCGCGCGGCCTAACGACTCGCTGCCGCGGCTATTTGCGACGCCGGCGAATGGCGACCAGCCCAAAGGCAAAAATCAACAGCGCAGCAGAGGGCAATTCACCCCCGCCTGTTCCACAGCCACAACCGCTCTCACTTGGCATCTGCTCATCGTCATCACAGGCCGAGCCGGTTCCGTCTCCGTCCAAATCCGCCTGGTCCAAATTCGCCACCAGGGGACAATTGTCCTCCTCGTCTAAGACGGTGTCGCCGTCGTCATCCTCATCACAGACGTCACCGCTTCCATCGCCATCCGTATCCAACTGATCGGCGTTTGCCAGCAAGGGGCAATTGTCTTCCGGGTCCAAGATCTCGTCGTTGTCATCATCCTCGTCGCAGACGTCACCGTTTCCATCGGAATCCGTATCCAACTGATCGGCGTTTTCGTCTTCAGGGCAGTTGTCGGCGTCGTTGTCCACGCCGTCGTTGTCCAGATCACCGTCACAAACGTCGCCAATCAAATCACCGTCGCCGTCGGCCTGGTCGGCATTGGCCACCTGGGGACAGTTATCTGCTTCATTGTCCACCCCATCCCCGTCCAGATCGCCGTCGCAGACATCACCGGTGCCGTTTTCGTCCAAATCCGCCTGGTCCGCATTGGCCACCATGCGGCAGTTATCGATTCCGTCATCCACTCCGTCATCGTCCGAGTCGGTGTCCACGTAATCAGGCATGCCGTCTTCGTCGGAATCCACAGGCGAGGTGGCAAGGCTATCGTCACCGGCCTCGTCCACATCCAAGATACCGTCATTGTCGGAATCAGGATCCAGGGCATCGATGATGCCATCGTCATCACTGCTTGCCGGCTCGTCTCCATCGCCCCACTCATCTCCGTCGGAGATCAAATCGCCGT
>JAGLDW010001307.1 GCA_023145395.1 Lentisphaeria bacterium
CCGATGACCATGTTGGTGAGAATCAGGGACAGGTGGAAGTGGTTCGCCAATCCTGTGCCCACAAACACGACCGCCACGCTCAGGATCAGCAAATCCTTCGGCGCGTTCATCCGGCGGATCAACGCGGAGAACAGCAGTCCAAGCACCAGCCCGACGGCGAGGCTGCCCACGATTTCCACGAGGGGAGTCTGCACGGTGCCCCAAAAGCCCGAAGGCATCCCGGACACGCCCAGCTCTTTGAGCAGAAGGAGTTTCGCCAGTGCTGCGGCAAAGCCGAAAATCAGGATCGCCAGTCCGTCGTCAAAACCCACCACGGCGTAGAGTGCTTGGGTGAGGCTGCCACGCGCCTTGTACTCCTGGATCACGGCCACAGTGCCGGCGGGTGCACTCGCCGGTGCCAGCGCGCCAAAGAGCAGAGACAATGGAATGTTGCGGGTTAGCAGGGCAACAGCGCCGAAGACCAGAAAGAAGGCGGCAAACGATTCGGCCAGGATGATCGAGACGATGCCCCAGCCTTGTTTTCGCAGCGATTTCATGCTCAGTTCGGCGCCGATGGCGAACGCCACGAACCCCAGCGCCATTTCGGTCAGAAAGGATAGCTGCTCCAGGTTCTCCCCTCCAAACCACTTGAGTGCCGATGGTCCGAGTACCACGCCGAGAAGCATGAAGCCGATCAGGGAGGGAAGGCGTACGCGGCGTGCCATTTTGCCTGCGTAGAGTCCGACGAAAAGAACCATGCCAAGAAGAACGAACACTTCATTAAAAAGACCGTGCATGATACTGCTTCCCCTACTTGGACAGGGAACCGACGCAGTACGCCAGTTCCTGTACTGTCACAAGCAAGTCTCGGTGGCCTGTCAGGTCGCCCACGTCGTTGCCGATGCGACGCACAGCCTCATTGCACAGACCCCGGGGCACCACGGCCTGGATGACCTTGATCGTGTCGTCTCCGCAGTCCGACCAGAAGCTGGAGAACATTGGTACTCGGCGCAGATGTGCGGAGGCCTGCTTGCCATCCAGAACCACGGTGTCCACGCCTTTCAGGCTGACGAGCGCCTGCAGGACAGGTGTGACCAAGTCCGTGTTGTCCGTCACCACCGTCAGCAGGTTGCACTCTCGTTGCGCGCCTTCCGGCGCCTCGCGATCCGCCAGATGTCGCTGCATGCTCTCGTAGAGCGCCTCTGTCGTATCCGCCGCCAGGAGTTCCCGCACGACTGCGGGTTG
>JAGLDW010001308.1 GCA_023145395.1 Lentisphaeria bacterium
GGAGAATTCCACGCCATTGGGGATCGTGACGGCACCCACGCAAAACTCGGTCACTTCAGGTAGACGGCAGTGGGGAATGGCGATGCCGTCCCCAAAACCTGTGCTGCCCATCTCCTCGCGGGCTGCGAGCGCGGTGGCCAGCGCCTCCTCGCTGAGTCCTCCCAGGCCTGGCTGTCCGGCCGCCAATCGAGCGATGCACTCGAGAAGCTCCTGACTACTTCCGATGACGGCCTGCACTTTCAGGCATTCGGGACGGATTGCTTGTAGAAAATCCATGGCGCTTTGCTCCACGCTGCCGCCGTGGCGGCTACCGCTGACATTGGCTTGGTGCAGGACGGATGCCCCACATGCCACTACAACAGAATATCTCTTGTAAGGAGCAAGTCAAGCGGGAGTTGTCCTGTTTTGTCCTAGTTTGTCATGCTTCGATATTTGATTCTCATTTGAGGACCGAGACAGGTCTCGGCCAAGCAAAGCTCCTCCAGGATCGAGCATTCCAAAGAGCCTCTGGCTCGGTCAGTGTTCAGAGTTCGGCGTTCTTTATCAGTTCATGGGGTTCAAGGACCGCGCCGTCGAGGATGTCCGCATAGCGTGTGGCAAGTTCCGGCCGGTCGAGGTCGGAGAAGATCTTGCGCCAGCGTTCGCGCTGATTCTCATGCACGAGAGCAGGTTCGAAGCCTAGGGCGAGGTAGGTGTGGAGCGCTGCCATCCGGTTGTCGTCGGTCAGCAATGTGGCACGGTCGAGTCCCTCGTCCCGCATGCGATGCAGCGCTGCCAGGCTGACCCATTTCCCCAGCCTGTGTCCGGAGTGGTCGGGGTGTGTCCCAACCCAGTGGATCGTGCCTGTGTCGGGCATCAGGTCGGGGATGCGCCAGGCGGATGCGGTGGCGACGGGCATGTCGTCTTTGGTCGCGAAAAGAATGCGTTCGGGAAGAAAGAGGGGGGACTGTCGCATCATGGTGTCGAACTGGAACGCGTCTTCGTCCCGCCCAAAACTATCGCAGAGGACGCGGTGCCAGGCATCCTCGTCTCCATCTCGAAAATGGCGGAAGGCGTAGCCATCCGGGGGGAGCAAGGTCGGCAGGTCGGCAAGTGTGGGTCGAAACATGCGCAGTTGGGGGCGTTCCATCGTCGTCTCTCTCCGTGTTGACGGTCCGTCGCGGTTCAGTCGGGGCGTGGACACAAGGTAGCACCGTCCCAGAAGTCTGTCCTGTTCATCCTGAATCACCAAACTCTGAACGTCTTCCCGGTTGAGCAGGTGGCATGATTGGCAGGCGGACGATGAAGCAGGCACCCTGTCCAAGATCACTCTCGACTGTCACCGTGCCGGAGTGACATTCGACGATCCAGCGCACCATGGACAAGCCGAGTCCGAGTCCCTGCGAGCGACTGTCGTCCATCTGGCAGAAGCGTTCGAAGATCTTGTTGTGGAATTGCGGATCGATGCCGTGTCCATGGTCTCGGACGCGAAGCACGGCGAAATCGCCGTCCCGACGCATGTCGATCTCCACGGTCTCACCGGGTGGCGATGCCTTGACGGCGTTGTCTATGAGATTGCGGATCATTCTGCCCAGGAGCGCCGGATCGCTCAGGACTTGGAGCTCTTCGTCGAAATGCAGAGAGAACCGCACGTTTTGCTTGTCGGCAAGGAATTCGAGGCAGTCGATTTGTTCGGCCACCGATTCGTCAAGGCGAGTGGGTAGCAGCACCATCTGGTCCGGGACTCCCGGTTTGGTCAGCAGCAGAAGTTGCTCCGTGATTCCGCTCAGGTGTGAAACCTGTTCCAGGCAGCTGCTGATCGTGTCCTCGTATTCCTCTGTGGATCGGGGTCTCGCCAGAGTGACCTCGAGGGTCCCGCAGATGCCCGCGAGAGGAGTGCGCAGTTCGTGCGCGGCGTCAGCGCTGAATTGTGAAATGCGGCCGAAGGACATCTGCAGTTCGTCCAGCGTCTGGTTGACCGCTGTGCCCAAATCGCCGATTTCATGGTGCAGTTTGGAGGTGTCGATGCGGGCCGCAAGATCCCCCCCCCGCACGCATTGCATGATCGTGGAAATGTGATCAAGGGGCCCAACGACACGGCGTGCGTGGATGGTGGTGGCAACCAGTGCAAGGACGATGGTTACGACGAAGGCGACGATCAGTCCGACCACATTGCGTTCGAACACCTCGTATTCCTGCACGTCGGAGGCGAACACCGTGAACCCGTTTCGGCGTCTACGGTAGAGAAGATTCCATACAGACCACAAACCATCCACGGTTGCGTCCTCCTCGCTCGTAATCTTGGCAAGGAAGAGTTTGCTCCGGTTTGGCTCGCGGAAAAAACGATCGTTCAGCGGGATGCTGAACCCTTGGCTCTGCCAGAGAACGCGCCGGTTCTCGCCCAGTATGGCACATTGCATCTCACCGTTCTGGGAGGCGAAGTCGAGCCCCTTCTCGAGTTCCTGGATGGTGCTTTGGGTAAGGGCGTCATCTTGTGGTGTCACTCCGTCCTGTTGCAGCCTGTGCAGGATGCTGATCGAGACACCTCGAAGAGAGCTTTTCTCCGCCGAGAACAAGCCCTGCGCCGTAAGAACCGTCGATAGAACCGCAAGCGGACCGGCAATCGCCAGAACCAGTGCCCCCGTCATGAGCATCACTCTGCGTCGCCAGCGTTTCATTCCGGTGCCTTCATGACATATCCCATCCCGCGTCGCGTGAAGATGAGCCGTTCCCCGCCCTCTTCCTCGAGTTTTTTCCGCAGTCGCTGCACATACACGTCGATCAGATTGGTGTCGCTGTCGAAATGCCGGTCCCAAACATGTTCAATAATGGTGGTGCGGCTGAGCACGCGCCCCTGGTTTCTTAGCAGGAAGTCGAGGAGCGAAAATTCCTTGGCGGTCAATTCCAGCTCTCGTTGTCCCCGGGTGACCTTGCGGGATATTGGATCAACGGCGAGATCGTCGAGCCGGAGTGTCTCCGCATCTCCCCCGGGTGTCTGGCCACCGCGTCGCAGCAATGCTCGCACGCGGGCCAGCAGTTCGGCAAAGGCGAAGGGTTTGGTCAGGTAGTCATCCGCTCCCATGTTTAGCCCTTTCACCCGATCCTCCACCTCGGCTTTTGCGGTGAGCATGATGATCGGCATGGTCTGGGCTTCGCCGCGTAGACGGGCAAGCAGATCGAACCCACTGAGCCCCGGAAGCATGACGTCGAGGACGAGCAAGTCGTATTCCGCCACTGCAACGAGCTGTGCGACCTCGTCGCCGCGGCTGGCAAGGTCCACGGCATAGCCTTCTTCACGCAGCCCCTTCACGACGAAGTTGGCCACCATCTCGTTGTCTTCCACGACAAGCAGTCTCATTGGATCCGTTATTCC
>JAGLDW010001309.1 GCA_023145395.1 Lentisphaeria bacterium
CTGCCTGCGAGACTGCTGTTCATGAGGCTTTTCGACAGCATTCCCGACGCCTCGGGGATATGCGGCTACGACACCGTCACTTCCGATGCCTGGAAGGGCTGTCCAAAAGCGACGAGCGGGTATTACGAAAAGGGACACGCCGCAGGGATCGCCGCCGTCATCCCCCCACGAGGCAAGGACGAGATGGCGGAGGATAAGAGAAAGTCCATCGAGGCGCTGCGCTCGGCCAAAGAGATCAACATGCGCCCGCACCTGCTCATGTGCGCCATCTGCCAGTATGGAGAAGGTCTGCGGCCCCCCTTCCCGGAAGACAACCTCCCGGAGTTTCTGGACATTGTCCTCCACGAGAATCCCGACCTCATGATCACCATGGTGCCCGGTGCGGACTGGATGATGTGCGCGCCCTGCCCCTACAGATCTCCCTCCTTGAACGCATGCGTCACCGGCCGCAATTGCTCCGGAGGACTCTACAATCAGATGAAGGACCTGAATGTGCTTCAGGCGCTGGGCCTGACCTACGGGACAAGAATGAAAGCCGGGGATTTCTACAAACTCGCGCTGGAGAAGATTCCCACCACCGCCTGGGTTTGCGCGCTGGACAACGCCGACCTCATGCCCCATTCATGGTGGTGGAATGCCTGCGATGCCAGAGCGCCGCAGACAAAGTATGAAAAGGGCAGAGAACAGCTTCTGGAGAAGATGACCGGGCCCAGTTAGGAGCTGTGCGGCCCACCCTCTGGCGGCTGAGGCAGGTCGATGAACGGCGCCAGTATGCGAAGCGCGTTGCGGTAGAGGATCTGTCTTCTGTCCTCGTCGGACATCCGTGCCCCGAGAAGCGCGCCGATGTAGTTGTGGTGGTTGAACCATGGCGTGTCCGTGCCGAAGACGATTTTCTCCGCTCCTGCGTGGTCGAGCAGGATTTCGACCGCGCCGCGATCGTCCAGCACCGCCGTCAGCTCGCAGTACACGTTTGGAAACTCGGCGGCCAGCCTACCCGCCTGCTCCCATTGACCGTGGCAGGAGTGTCCCATGAGGATCTGCGCGTTCGGCCAGCGTTCGGCGCATACCCGCACGGTCTCCGGCCCGTCGAAGGCGCTGCCTCCCCAGGTGTGCAGCAACACCGGGCGCCCTTCGGCGTTCGCCTTCTCCCAGGCAGGCGCGCACCGTTCGTCGGTGATCGGCACCTTGTGATAGTCCGCCAGGAACTTGAATCCCACAAAGACATCCTTGTGGTCGTCCAGTCTGTCCACGTCCCGGCGGATGTCTTCGGGCCAGTTCGGGTTCACGCCGAGGTAGGCGCGGAAGCGATTCGGGAAGCGACGCACGATGCCGATGGCGATCTCGTTGCCCACATCGGGAGACGACAGCGTGGCGTGGTGGCAGAACACCGTCAGGCGGACACCCGCGCGGTCCATCGCCGCGATCATCTGTTCCGGCTCGCATCGAGGCACCCGCGCGCCCTGAAGCGGCCCCATATGCCCGTGCAAGTCGTATACGGGGCAGTCCTCCAGGCGGGGCTGCGCGAAGAATCGTTCGGCGAGGGACTGTGTGTCATTCATAGTCGGCTCCCGCGATCAGGCGTTCCAGATTTCCGGACGCGATGGCTGTGCGCGCGGCCTCCGCGAGATCCGCGTGCACGAGCTGGAGCATGGCGGCCTCCACGTACTGGGCGGGGAAGCCCGTGCCGAAAAGCACGCGTTCAGCGCCGAAGGTCTTCGCCATCTCCTCTACCCCACCATCCTCCACGGCGAGCATGCTCGTCTCCACGTGCACGTTCTCGTAGGCGTCGAGCAGGGGGTAGGTGTAGCGGTCCATGGACCAGATTCCGATGTTGCGCAGGATGCAGGTGAGTGTTGGCATTTCGCGGAGGAACCGATAGAGGGCATCCCACTCCACTTGCTGGCCCATGGTGAGCACGACGGGTATGCGGCGCTCGCACACCTCGTCCATGAAACCGCGCCATACGATGGGATCGAGCACATAACGATGCGCCTTCGGCATGAGGCAGAGTGCTGCGGCGCGGGCCTGCTTCATGCGAGGGAAGAAGTCGTCCGTGATCATCGGATCCGTGAGAGGGGGAAGAACCGCCCAGCAGCCGAAGAGTCGCTCCGACGCGGCGACGGCCTCGTCCACCAGCGCATTCGAAACAAGCGGATTGCACTCGGCTTGTCCCCAGTGCATGAGCAATGCCCGGGCAATGCCCTTCTCGTCCAGGTGGGAGCAGAGCGCCGGACCATCGGGGACAATCTCGAACACGCTCCCGTTCTGTGGGCGGCCAACGACCACGTTCGCGTCGAAAAACTCGATCATCTCATTTCTCCTGCGCGCGTTTCTGCACGTGTCCACTCACACCCAGACGCGATCCATGGCCTCACCGACGGTGTTGGCAATCTTCTCCCGGGGCAGTTCCCGGAGACGGGCGCTGAAGGGCTCCGGAGTGATGGGGCCGTCGTATTCGATCTTCTTGAGCGCCCCGAGGAAGGTCGCCAGGTCGATGACGCCAGTGGCACCCGGAAGCTCGCGCACGTTGTCGAGTTGTTCGTCGCTAGGGATCCCGGCGGGGGCGTCGTTCAGGTGGACCTGCACCACTTGGTCATTGGTCAGCGAGAGAATGTCCGCCGCAGTTCCCCCCGACGTGTACCAATGCCAGGCGTCGAGCATGAGCCCGACGTTGGGCTCGCCGATTGCCTCGATCAGCTCGAGCATTCCTCCCTGCGTGTGGATGAACGGATGACGCCCCTTGGTCCATGACGTCTTGGGTCCCACAAACTCCAGTCCGAGCCGCAGGCCATTGTCACCAAGTACGCGAGCTACAGATGCCAGTCGCAGGGCATGCCGACGAAAATTTTCGGCGAAGGGCAGTTCGTCGGAGGAGGGGCCAATCCAGGTGACGCAACGGGTGCAGCCGATCGCCGCCGCTTTGGAAGCCGCATCGGGAAGCATTCCGAGACCTTCTCCAAAGGTGTTTTCGTCAGTGCGGAAGTTGGTTGGCAGGGCGAGGCAGCCGACACGCATGCCATGTTCCTCGTGCAGTGCCCGGATGTGCTCCACGGGCTCGGACATGGGTGGGTCAATTCCCTCGAATCCCACGGATTTGGCTAGAGCGAACACTTCCTCCGAGGGGCCGGAGAGACCCACGCATCCAGGTGTCAAATTCTTGAACATGTCTTGCTCCTTTTCCTAGTCACGAGTAGTGTCAGAATAGTACCCCAGCGACCTTGTGTCGTTGGTGGA
>JAGLDW010000131.1 GCA_023145395.1 Lentisphaeria bacterium
CGCGCGTTCATGGCGACGATACCGGTGTTGGATCCTGCCGGAGGGACGAGCTGGTAGTCCACCTCGAAGGAGAGGGTGGCGTTGACTTGCTCCGGCAAGTTTCCATCGGAAACCAGAAGGATATCGCCGAATGCGTACTCGCGTGCAAGGGCGGCGGTCATGCGCATGGCCTCCTCGAGGTCGCTCGGCACATCGCGCACCTGCAGATCCTCCAACGCCTGATGCAGCAGGCGGCGGTTGTCCGTGAAATCCGTGATCCTGCGTGCACCGTTGTCCACGGCAAGCAGGCAGATACGCTGGTCTGGCCCCATGCCGTCAATGATGCCGGCGATTTTGGCCTTCGCGGCTTCGAGCCGCGTGCTCCCACCAAGTTTGTCGAGCGCGCCCATGCTGCCGGAGCAGTCGATCAGCACGGGCAGTCGGCTGACCCGGCTGGGAGCGCCACTGAAGAATGGGCGCATGGCGGCCAGGACCAGAAGGCAGAGCAGAAGAATCTGGAGCAGCAGGAGGATGTTGCGCTTGAAGCGTTGGAAGGGGGAATTGACGCGCCGGTCCTCGATCACCCGTTTCCACAGCGCGAGGGAGGGGATGTTGTGGCGCGGGCGGCGCAGCTTGAGGAAATAGAACACGATCAGCGGCGCAAGCAACGCGAACAGCCAGGCGCAGACAAGTGTGTGAACACCGAATCCGGTCATTGCAGCCACCCCCCTCTGCGCATGCGGCCGAAGAGGATCTCCTCAAGCGGATCGGAGGCGCCGGCAAAGAGGAAGCGCCCTCCCCGCTGGCGCAGAAGCTCGCCCAACTCGTGTTCCAGCCCCAGGCGATACTCGTGGTAGAGCCGCAGGAGGTCGGCGTTGCAGGAGACGTCGAGAGTCTGCTCCGTCTCGGAATCGACGAAACGGCTGTCCCCTCCGATCTCGGGCGTGATCTCCGTCGGCCCGAGAATCTGCACGGCGAATACTTCCTGACCCGCGCTGAACAGGCGGTTGAAGGTGCGGTGCAGGTCGCCTGCGGTGAGAAAGTCCGAGAGCAGCACAGTCACCCCGCGCCCAGTGTGGCGTTTGAGGAATTGATCGACCCCGTCGTCGAGAGTCTGGTCTCCGCCCTCCTGGATCCACTCGAGGAAGGCGAAGAGCTTCATCATGCTCGCGCGTCCCCGGGAGGGGGGCAGAGACGTGGGCGCGTCGCCCCGGGTGTTGAGTACATGCACGCTGACCCGCTCCGTGCCCAGGAGCCCCATCACGCCAAAGGCGGCGGCCAGCTGACGGGCGCGGGCGAGTTTGCCCTCGAAACGCATGGAGTTGGAGGCGTCCACGAGGATCGCCACGTGCATCTCCTCCTCCTCGCGGTAGAGCTTCATGTAGGGACGGTGGAGCCGGGCGAAGATATTCCAGTCCACGAAACGCACATCGTCGCCCTCGACATAGTCGCGATAGTCGGAGAACTCGTTGCTTGTGCCACTGCGTCCGGCGAGATTTTCACCACGTCGCCGGTCGGTGAAGCGACGACTCGTGTTGAGGCGCAGACGCTGGAGCCGGGCCAGAACCGTGTTGTCCAGCAGAGACGTAAGTTGTGGTCGCGTGTTTGGAGGCATCGGATTGTGTCAGTTCGTGTTCGGGTCTGGATGCTGAAGAATGGTTTGCTTCATGTCTCTCGAGAAATATTGATCTATCCGTTTTGCGTTTCGATCTCGGGCATGTCGGGGATGGTCTCGACGACCTGGGCGATGATGTCGGCGACTTGGACGCTTTCGGCCTGGCCGTCATAGTTGAGCAGCACGCGGTGCTGGAGGGTCTCCGCCGCGTAGTGCCGGATGTCGTCGAAGGCGATATTGGCCCGCCCGCTGTCCAAGGCGCGGACGCGCGCGGCACGCAGAAGCGCCTGCGCGGCGCGGGGACTGGCGCCCCAGCGCACATACTGCTTGACCATCTGTGGGGAGAAGTCCGAGTCCGGGTGCGTCGCCAGAATCAATCGGGTGGCGAAGTCGCGCATGGGATCGGCCACGACCACTTTGTCCAAAATGTCCCGCAGCGCAAGCAGTCTCTCTCCGCTCATCACCTCCTCGTCGGCGAACTCCTGGGCGACGACGGTGCGTCGCATGATCTCGTTCATCTCGTCACGGGTGGGGAAGGGCACGACCACCTTGAACATGAAGCGGTCGAGCTGGGCTTCGGGCAGCGGATAGGTGCCCTCCTGCTCGATGGGATTCTGGGTCGCCATCACGAAGAAGGGCAGCGTCAGCTTGTAGGTCACGCCATCGGCCGTGACGGATTGCTCCTGCATGGTCTCCAGTAGAGCGGACTGGGTTTTCGGCGTCGCGCGGTTGATTTCGTCCGCAAGCAGAAGCTGGGTGAAGATGGGGCCCTGCCGGAACTCGAAGCAATAGTTTCCGCTCGGATCCGAAGACATGACCTTGGTGCCGACGATGTCCGCAGGCATCAGATCAGGCGTGAACTGAATGCGTTTGAAATCGAGCTTCAGCACCCGCCCCAGCGCTTTCACCAGTTCGGTCTTGCCCAAGCCCGGCACACCCTCCAGGAGCACATTTCCTCCCGCAATCAGGGCACAGAGCACGCACTCGACCACGCGCTCCTGTCCGACAATGGTGCGCCCCACCGCCTCCCGCGTGCGCTGTAGATCGTCTCGGAACTGCTGCGTCTCCGCCAGCAATGCTTCGTTTTCACTCATTGTATTCTCCCAGAAGTCAGGATTTAGGGACTGTTTCACCACGAAGACACGAAGGACACGAAGGGGAGAAACGCCAGGACTCGGAGTTCGACGTTCAGAGTTCGACCTTCGGAGTTCAAGAGTCAGGAATCAGGGGTCAGGATGCTCCTACAATATGCTTCCAGTAGTTTACTTGCCTCTTCGAGTTGCTGGCCAGGTTCCTCTTTCATGAACGGTCCCCCCCTCATTTTTCTTTCTGTCTTCTCCCCTTTATTTCCACTTCTTTTTTCTCGCCAGAAGTTGTCCGGTGGTGCTCGCGGGCTTGTCTTCGCCCTCCGGGCTTGTTTCCGGGGTGGGTTCCTTCTTCGTCTGCGCCGCCTGTTTGGCTGCGGACTCCGCGGCTTGGGTCCGTTCCGCATCCATCCGGCCGACGAGCCGGCTCAGAGTTCCCTCTCCGGCCTCCTCGCTGCCGAATTGAACGGCCTCCTTCCGCCGCAGAAGCTTGCTGAATGTCTTGTCGTGCCCTTCGGGCTGGGCGTGCCCGAACCAGGCGCGGAACATGGCCCATTCCAGCTGGATTCTGCGCACTCCGACATCGAGGGGAATCAGACAGGCCAGGGCAATGAGAAAAAACAGAATGATCGGTCGGGAACGAGTGCGTGCTTCGCGCTCTTCGGGGAACAGCTCAAGCCCAGTTTCACGCCCAGTGAGCACTCGTCCTCCCGTGGCCGAAGCGATGCGCTCGAGCACCACGGGTGTGGATCGGAAGCGCAGGTACTCCGGGGAGTAGGGGACGACGAGTCCGCCGACGATGCGTTCCTCACGCGCGCCGTCGCTGCCGGCCACGAGGATGCGGTAGCGACCCTTTCCCCACAGCGGGAAACGGCCCTCGTAGCGACTGGGACCCACCTGGCGCAGCGGTACAGTCACCATGCGTTGCTCGGGGCCTCCAGCCTGCGCCTGCATGTCGAGCATGCCCCCGTCGCGCTGGTAGTCGTCCACGACAATCACACCGGTGGAGCCCGCCGCGAACGCATGCAGGCCGAGCTTGGTCTCCTGCGTTTCACGTGCGATGGCGGTCATCAACTGCTTGACGAAAGCGCGGTAGCGATCCCAACCCACCCAGCTTTGTCCCCACTTGGGCGACAGGTCGGACGTGAACGCGCCCACCTTGCCCACGCCGTAGCGCCAGATGACCAGCACAGGATCAACCTCTTCCTTGTTCGGAGCGCGCAACACCACTCGGGCCCGTGGCTTGGGCGTGGTGAGAACTAGTCCGCGCAATGGGGGAAACATATCCATCCCCTTGATCACAGGCGATGGGAAATCCACCTCGGGATGAAACTCTTTCTCCTGGATCAGCGTGCGCCGCAAGGTTTTGGCCTCCTTGATGAAGATGGCAGGCAGTTCGTTTGGATCCTGGGGGTAGTAGTAGCGCCCCCCCGTCGCCTCCGCGATCTGGCGCAGAGTGGCCACCTCGCGCCCGCCGTGGGGGAAGACCGCGACGGTTGAGACCGTGATCCGGTTCTGGATGAACTTGTCCACAAGGGGTGGTGGTGGAGGCGAGGGATCGCCATCGGAGATGATGATCATGTGCTTGGCGGCCGCGTCGCTCTTCTTGAGTCCCTCCAGCCCGAGACTCATGGTGGTGGTGAAGCTGGGCATATCGCCGATCTGCGCCTGGTTGATGAGACGGACGATTTTTTCGTAGTCGGTCAGGGGGGTCATTGGGACGACCCATTTCTCGCCGCCCTGCCAGTCGAAGGCCATAATGCCAGCCTCATCATGCACACCCAGAACTCGGACGGCCTCCTTGGCGATGCGTTTTCCCCAGGTGTTCCCCTCCGCGAACTCGCAGGTGTGGAGAATGATCGCCAGGGCGCCCTTGGGCATGACTCTGCGCTGCTTGATATCGAGATCGACGGGCAGGGCGTCCGCGATGGGTGTTCGGTGGTAGCCGCCTGCGCCAAAACTGTTGCGCCCCCCGATCATGAGAAAGCCTGTTCCCTGTGTGTACACCGCATCCTTCACGGCCTGCAGCTGGGCAAAGTCGAAGGCCTCGGCGGGCACATTCACGAAAACGACCGAATCGTAGGGCATAAGCGCCAGGGCATCCCAGGGGAAGTCGAACGCCTCACAAACATCGACCACCATCTTGGCGTTCCCCAAAGCGGCCCGGAACGCCTGCCAATCCCGATCGTCGCCACCGGGATCCGTCACAAGCAACACGCGCCCCCGTCCTTTGAGAAAAAGGAAGCTGATGGCGATGTTGTTCTCCTCCCAGCCGTCTTTTCCCTCGGGCGCGTCGATGCGGGCGACATACTCGTAGTACCCCGGCTTGCGCAGATAGAGCGGCAAGACGTAGCGCGTCTTGCCAGCTCCGTAGACAACCTCCTGCCGACTGATTTCGGTCCCATTCTCGATGAGTGTCAAGGTGCCGGCACCCGACCGTAACGAGGAGAGAACGACCGATGCCTCGTAGGTCTCACCCTCCTTGACGATACGCGGAAGCTCAAGCTTCTCAAGCCAGACCTCGTCCTGATAGTCGTACTGGATGGGCAGGACATCGACGGCGATTTCGCGCGCGCGCAGTTGGTCGAGCACCTGCTCTGCGTCCCCCTCGGTCTGTGTGCCGTCGCTGATCAGACAGATGCGTCCAGGGGCGCCATCGGGGAGAAGCGCGTTGGCAAGTGACAGACTCTTCTGGAGATTGGTCCCGTCGCGCTGGATGCGCGAATTGATGGCCTCGAAGGGAAAAGAGGTGCGGCAGGGCAACTCGATGCCGGCGTTGCGTCCCGAGACGACGAGCCCCGCACGATCCTCGGGTGGCTTCTCGGAGGCGGTGCGAACGATGTACTCCAGCGCGGCGTCCGCACTCGTTTCTCCCACAGAGTCGGAAATGTCCAGGACGTAGATCAATGCCATATCGTCGCTTTTGCGCACAGCGCGCGGGTCCGCGAGTGCCATCGCGAAGAGGGAGGCCAGGGCAAAGCGGATCTGCAGCGCCAGGTGAGAACGGAAGCCGGACAAGCCATGGAATCCAGTCAGATGCAACCACCACAACCAGGGCAGGGCCAGTAGCAGGAGGAAGCCCATCCGGTTGCCAAAGGTGATATGCGAGCCCAGCTCGAGCCAGGTGATGACGATGGCCAGCGCCAAGCAGAAAGCGACCAGCGGCACCACGGCGATCCAGGAAAATGGCCGGCGGAGGGGAGGAAGCAGATTGTGCAGCCAGCTTTTCATTTGCGCACGACCACCTCCACAATGCGACGATTGCCCGTGTCGGCCACATAGACCCGCCCGTCCATGCCCGCCGCGACCCCCCAGGGGGTGAGTAGATTGCCCGTTCCACGACCGACACTACCGTATCGGCTGATGCCTCCGCCGTCGAGGTCGATTCGGGCGATGCTTCCCCCACCCCATTCCGGCACCCATAGCGCCCCCTCCCCGTCGAGTGCCAAGTCGTAGGGGAAGCGCACATGCAGGGGGATCCCATCCACACTCAGCACCGAAAGAAAACGTCCATCGTCGTCGAACTGCTGGATGCGGTGGTTGGTGGCGTCGGCCACGTAGATCCGCCCCTGTCGCCAGACGATTCCCGAGGGCCGTTGAAACTCTCCGCCACCCGTGCCGAACCCGCCGAACTGGCGGAGGAAGCGTCCGCCCGCCGTGAACACCTGGACCCGGTCGTTGCCGCCGTATTCCGTGACATAGAGGTTCCCGTCGGCATCCTCGGCGAGTGCCACGGGGTACATGAACTGTCCCGGACCGGCGCCCTCGCAACCGAACCGCAGGATTTCTCGGCCATCGGCGCTGAAGAGGATCACACGATGATAGTGAGTGTCGGGAACGGCCACATTGCCGTTGCGTAGCACGGTGAGGTTTTCGGGGCGACCCACATCGCTCTCCGGCATGGCCCACTGCCGCCGCAGCTTCCGATCGGCTCCAAACACAAGAATGCGCCCCTCGGTATCGATGACGAGCACCTCCCCGGCAGGGGTGACTTCGATCCCGCGCGGTGCCGGGATAGTCTGTCCGAACGGGGGCATGGCGATGCAGGTGGCTCGATGGACCGGCAGCACGTCCCGACGTTGGCAGGAGCAAGTCAAAATGCCCAGAATAAGCAGCGCGAGCATCTTCAGAATCACACGCGAGTCCCTGGGCAGCGCGCAGCACCCTTGATGCACCAGACGCCGCTCCTCGCCGTCGGACTCATGGGAAAGAAGGCTTTCCACCTGGTCGCCACCACAACGACGCGATTCCAACACCCGATGACCAACCGAGGCGGCAGCCTCGAGTGCCAGATGTTCCGGCCGGAGCACGATCGGCGTGTCGGTCGTCGTGGTGAGCCAACGCTCCGCCGCAGTCGGTTCGAACCAGTTTAGAGGGCCAAGACTCTCTCCGGTCTCCTGATCGGGTGGATTGTCATGGAGAGAGGACAACTCCCCCTCGTGCACCAACTCCCCTTCACGCAGACAGATTGCACGCGCCGCCTCGGCATGGGCGATGGCGGGAGAATGGGTGGAAAACACCAGGGACATATCGTTCTCGGCGGCAAACTGGCGAATGAAGGACCAGCAGCGCAGAGCATCCACCTGGCCGATGCAGGCCAACGGTTCATCCAACAGCACGACCTCGGCGCGGCTACCCAGGGCACGGGCCACGGACAGTCGTGCACATTCCCCCTGCGACAACGTGGAAACGCTTGTGTCGGCCCTATGATCCAAGCCAAAATGCATCAGCAACGTGCCAGGGTCGGAAACGCCAACAGCCTCGAGATGCCCGGAGGCGGTCAAATGGGGCCAGAGTCCATGCGTCTGCGGACTCCAGAAAACAGGAAGCCGCCCGGATTTGTCGCCAGCCAGCCAGCGAATCGATCCCTCGTCGGGAGTCTCAAACTGGGCCAGTAGGTTCAGCAACGTCGTCTTGCCGGCGCCCGACGCGCCCAGAACCGCAGTTACGCCGGGCTGGATACGCAGCCGGGAAATACGCAGACGATCCCCGCGGACTCCGCGCACCACTACGTCCTGCAATTCCCACAAATCCTTCGTCACGGTGATCGGACATCCTATCCCTTAGATAATTTGACGAAATGAGGCTTGTGGAAAGCAGCCTCCGGATGCCGAGCGCAAATCACGCGAGAGTCACGGCACGGACCTGCTTGAAGTCGCACTGCCCATTGAAAACCTTGGCGACACCATCTTGCAGGAGCGTACGCATGCCCTGATCCGCCGCCATGTCCCGAACCTCCCCCGCACCAGGCCTAGTGAGGATCAGATCCTTTATTGTCTGTGTCGCCTCAAGCACCTCGTGGATGCCTGTCCGCCCCTTGTAGCCCGTGTTTCCACAGATTTCGCACCCTGCGGGGCGGCACAGTTGCAGGTCCGCTTCGCTGACTCCAAGTTCGGGGAAGTATTCCGCGCCGTAGGCGTTGATCAGCACCTCCACCTCGTGCGAGTCGGGTGTGTAGCTTTCCTTGCACTTCACGCAAAGTGTGCGCACAAGACGCTGGGCGACGACGCCAATCAGGGCATCGGCAAAGTTGAGGGGATCAAGACCCATGTCAAGCAGTCGGGTGACCGTCTCCGGCGCGGAGTTGGTGTGCAGGGTGCTGAAGACAAGATGCCCGGTGAGGGACGCCTCAATACCACTGTGGGCAGTCTCCTTGTCACGCATCTCGCCAATGAGAATGACATCGGGGTCGCAGCGGAGAAAGGATCGAAGGGCACGAGCAAAATCGAAGCCGATCCCAGCGCGAATCTGCACCTGCTGAAGACCCTCCTGGGTAATTTCGACCGGATCCTCCGCCGTGAGAATCTTGCGTTCGGGCGTGTTGATGGTGCCGAGGAGGGCATGGAGCGTGGTCGTCTTTCCCGATCCGGTGGGTCCCACCACGAGAATGAGCCCGTGGGGATGTTCCATCATCTTGACGATCTCCACCTCGTTTCTTGTGACGAGGTTCAATTTGTCGAAAGGCAAGGGCTCGCCTGCGGCGAGAACACGCATGACGACGCTCTCGCCATTGACAGTCGGCAACGTGGCTACGCGCAGTTCGAGAGGACTGCCGTACAGTCGGCAGGAGATTTTTCCATCCTGCGGCAGACGCGTCTCGGAAATGTCGATTTTCGACATGATCTTCACGCGGGCCACAACGTAGCGGACATGCGTGTGTGGCAGCTCGAAGGTCCTACGGCAAATACCATCGACCCGCATCCTGACAATGCCGGGATTGGTCCTCTTGCCGGGCTCCACGTGAATGTCCGACGCCCCAATCGCCACAGCGTCCGCGATCAGCCGGTTGACCAGCTGGATGACCGTGGCGGCGTTCTCATCGACCAATTCGCCGGTGCCGTCGATCGTCTCGGCAGATGCGACGCCATCACTCTCGGCGTCCAGCCGTCCGAGCAGTTCGTCCATCTCGACCTGCGGCCCCGCAATCTCCTGCACCTCATCCTCGGGCTGCACGCCCAGGAACAGCAGAATGTCCTCCTCGAGTGCCACCATGAACTCATACGACGAGGCATGGACGATGCGCTGGATGTCCATGATGCGCGCCGTGTCGTTCGGGTTGTCGATGAGAATGGTGACCACATCGCCTTCATTGGCGATCGGCACCCATTTGTTGTGGATGAGAAATGGTCTGTTGAGATCCTCCAGCATCCTTTCGGGCAGGAGGATATCCGGATCGTAGGACATGTACGGGATCTGGTAGAACTGCTCCAGGGAGGCGCCGATGCGCTCCTTGTCGACCTCGAAATCCTTGTGCAGGATGTAGCCCATTGAGCGTCCCCGCTGGAGGGCGTCTTCACGGACTTCTTCAAGCTGGGCCAAAGTGGTCAGTCCCTCGTGAATCAATCCCTCGAAGGGACCCTGTGTGGTCTCGCGATCGGTGCGGAAGCGCTGGCCAAGCACTTGCGCCAGTTGCTGTCCGATGCCCAGATCTCCCTCGAGGAAAGGCTCGTCGCCCATGTTCTTGTTGATCACTTGAAGGATGCCGAGGAGAGTGTCGCCGAAGCTGATGGGGATGACCAGCATGGAGACGCTCATCATCTCCCCAGCCTGGTCGTAGGTATGGTTGAAGCGCAGGCGTGGATGGATGTCCAGCAACTCCTGCATGTCGTAGACATCGGTGATGCGGAGAGCCTGCTGGCTCATGGCGACATAGCCGGCGATGGAACCGGGACCGAGAGGAAGGGCGATGTGGTCGAGATCCCCCTTGGACATATAGCGGCTGGCGATTTCGCGCCCGTCCGCCGTGCGCTCGTAGACAGTGAAGGCCTCAGCATCCCACAGACCGCAGATCTCGTTCTTCAACTCGGTCAGCGCGAGCACAACGTCGCTCGACTCCTGGATGCGGTCGTAGATCCGGGTCAGCAACTCGCGGTTCTCGTAGATGTGTTTTCGGATCGCGGCTTCCTCGGACGTACGCTCTTTTGACACACCCACACGCACTTTGGATATGGCCTCGTCAGGGGAATCCTCCTCTGGCAGATGCACAGCTCTCGTGATTGTGGTTTCCTCCGGCATGGTGCTTTTCGGAGCCATGGAAATCTCCAGACGTTGACGGTGCGGATGGGCGGCGGATTCTACGATGTCTCCTACATGGGAAGATACGCCGAGTCTCTCCCCTTTTCCACCTGCGGCCCAAGCGCTACTTCTGCCCCGCCAATGCTTCCGCGAAATTCAGCAAGTGATCCTTCACTCTACGATAGGAGTTGAGCATGTTGGTGAACATCACGGAGACAAGCGGAGAAACGCGGGCAGCGGTGATGCCGCTCAGATGTGCGTCCCGGGCTTCGCGAATGGTGTGGGTGATTGCGTCGCCCTGCGTTCTGGCTTTGCTGAGAACATCCACATTGCGTTGCGCGTATCCCTCGTTGGCCATGATCATGTATTGCGCCACCGTATCGTGCAGGGAGAGGATGGCCTTGTTCTCGGCCTCGGGCAGTTCGAGCCCTTCTTTGCGCAGGCGTAGATGAAGCTTGAGAATGCTGCTGATGTAGTCGGATACGGATTCAAGCTCGTCGGCCATGCGGAGTTGCATCGTGCCTGCGGCGACGACCTCATGAGGCATCTCCTCCGCCAGCAGGTCGGTGAGATAGTGGACCACCTCCTTCTGGATGATATCCAGCACCTCTTCGCGGTGGAAAAGCTTGCGGATCGTGTCGTCGTGGTCGCCGTCCGGATCCTCCAGGATCGTCTTCAGCTTGCCCATCATCTTCTCGCAGCTCGCGCCCATGCGCAGGATCTCCACGCGCGACTGCTCGATGCCGATGAACGGGGTCTCGATGAGGTGGATGTCCAATTGTGTGATGTGGGGCGCCTCCTTGTGCTTGCGGTCGGGCACAAAGCGCTTCAGGGCATTCGCCAACACGGCCGTGAAAGGCAGAAAGATGAGAACATTGGCGATGTTGAATGTGCTGTGGACCAGCGCGATGCCCTTGGTGACATGGGGATACTCTCTGGTGACCCGCACCAACTCGCCCGCCACGCGCGCCATCTCGTGCCCGTTCTGCAGAACCACATCCGTGGCCTGGACGATCGTGTCACCCGCCTTGATGATCTCCAGGCCGGGATTGATCCCGAACAGCCCGTAGAAGTGCTCGAGCAGAGCCATGGCGGGGGAGAAGAGCAGGGTGATCCAGAAGACGCCCACCACGTTGAAGATGAAATGCGCGTAGGCCGCGCGCCGGGCGTTGGTGGTGGTCCCCACACTGGCGATCAGCGCCGTGATCGTCGTGCCAATGTTCTCCCCCAAAACGAGAGCGGCGGCTGAGTGAAAGGGAATCACTCCCGCGCTGGCCAGCCCGATGGTGATGCCGAGCGTGGCCGAGGAGGATTGCACGATGCAGGTGAGAATGCAGCCGACCAAGGCGCATTTTAGAACCCCAAAGTAGTTCTCCGCCTGAAACATGTGGAACCAGCTCTCGAACTCGGGCATGGAGCGAATGGGTTTGAATCCGTTCTTCATCAGTTCGAGGCCGAAGAAGATCATCCCGATCCCCATCAGGAGCATGGCGATATAGCGCCAGCGCTCGTTCTTCAAAAAGCGGTAGAACAACGCCGCGACACCCAGCAGTGGAAGGCCATACTTGCCAATCTTCAGAACCAGGAGCCAGCCCGTGATGGTAGTGCCGATATTGGCGCCGAGGGTGACTCCAATCGCCTGGTTCAGGGTCATGAAGCCGGAGTTCACAAAGCCAACGCACATGACTGTGGTGACCGAACTGGATTGAACGATGCAGGTCACGAACGTACCCAGGCCAACGGCCACGAAGCGGTTCGCCGTCACCAGGCTGATCATGCGCCGAAGCCGGTTGCCGGCGGTGGCCTGCAAGCCGTCGGACATGTGTTTCATGCCGAGCATGAAGATGCCCAGCCCCCCGGTGACGGAAAAGAGCATCTTAAGCAGAATCGCGCTGTCCATGCATCATCCTCCCAGACCATTTGGTGGGTGCGCCGCAACGCAGGAGAAGGAGTGCGAACATACCAGCACGGCAGGCGCCGTGCAACAAATGCCATCGCGTAGTCCGCATATCATGGAGGGCGAGCAGCTCGCGAGCCATGCTCACGATTCCGCAGAATCCCCCGCGACGCATTCTATCGGTTCGGGTCGAGGGAGATCTCGATCGAGTCGATGGTGCGGCCTTCTAGGGAGCGCACTTCGACGCTGGCCTTGCCGCCGGCGACTGTGACCACGCAGACATGCAGCGTGTCCGCCGCCGCCTTTTGGAATGGATTCTCCTGTTCATCGACGGGAAAATCATACAGTTCCCCTGCCCCGCCTGTGGTAACATAGTGGATACCGTTTCCGTCTGGATGGAGCGAGTGTTCGTAGGTGTGGATATGCCCTGCGAAGTCCGCAACGACTACATCCCGGAACTCGGCCAGCAGTGGAGGCAGCAGATCGAATTCGGCAGCCCAGACAGCGCGCGTGGAGGTAAAGCAGGCGCAGTGGTGAAACAGCATCGCCTTGCGTCCCGCCGCACGCGCTTGCTCCAGCTGCCTCCTGGTCCAGCGCATCTGCCTACCGTCCGGTTTCAGGGTCTTGGCATCCGGATAGTTCAAGACAATCAACTGCAGGGATCCGCAGGGGGCGGACCAGACATTCCCCGCGCCATCGCCTAGGTAGCGGTCGTAGATCTCGGTGTCGTTGTCGCTGAAAAACGGGCGAGCGTGCCGCCGGTAGTCGTGATTGCCCGGCGTGGGAATGAATGCGGACTCCGCAAATAGAGGGTGGCTAAGCTCGATGAAAGCGCGGAAGCTCCGGTCGGCGGCACGACTCGAAAAATCCCCCAAGCCAATGCAGAAATCCGGTTTGGCATCCGCTGCAACGCGTACGGCTTCCGCGTAGTGCTTGTGCGTTTGGGGATCTCCAAAGACGACGAAACGGAAGGGGCAGTCCGCTGTATCTGGAAGCGTTCGGAAACGTCCGACTTCTGCGGAGTCCGCAACAGCGTAGCAGTAGGTAGCTCCCGCCTCCAGCCCAGTGAGTCGGACGGAATGGCGAGTCGCAGGACTCGCAGTGTCAATAATGGTTCGAGACGCGTCTGCTCGCCCTGCGGGCCAGAGTCGCACCACATGGTCACACGGTTCCTTTGTGAACCAGCGGATTTCGGCGCTGTCAGGCGTTGGGCGGAGCACGTATGGATTCATGACGTCTCAAGTGGGAAGGCTGCGGTCTCGCCGGTCAGCGCCTTGAGATCCAACGCGCGAAAGCGCAGGCCGAGCATGGCTGTGGACCCCCCGTCGACCAGGGCGTGATCCTCCCCCACATAGTAGGTGAGCAGCAATTTCGCTCCATCGAAGGCAATGCTCGGATACGAAAATGTGGTGCTGTCCGACTGCTCAAGTGCGAAATGCGTGCCGACGGACTGCATGCCGTCCTGACTGACGGCGATATGCAGGGGAGAGCGCCGTCCCCCGTGGGAGCGGGCATCCGAATCGTAGGCGGCGTTCCAGACGGCGACGGCAGTGCGTCCGCCAGGCACGCGGCGCACGGCGATGGGCGCCTCCTGGCTGGGCAGGGAGTTCGGCACAGCCTCGCCCCACGTCTCGCCCTCGTCCATGCTTAGCGCCTCGTACACGTTTCCGGTCTGAGTGCGCATGAGCATGAGCAACGAGCCATCGTCGCGCTCGAGAAGCACCGGCTCCATGGTGCCCCGCATTGGGCAGTCAACATCCGTGCGCGCCGCCTGCCAACTGCGCCCCCCATCGTCGCTGTAGCACATGCGCGCGACAAAATGCTCCGCTCCGCTCCAGCATGCGCCATTGGTGAAATAGACAGGGCAAAAGACCCGGCCCGAGCGAAGCTGCAAGAACGAGTCGTTGACGCAACCCATGTAGGCCGTCCAGTCGTTGATCTGCACCGATTCGCCAAATGTCTCCCCATCGTCTTCGCTGCGGCGCGAAAACAGCGTGCAGGCACTGCGCGAATCCTTGCGGATGTAGCTCAGCAGCACAGCTCCGTCACGAAGCCGTAGCAGCGAAGCGGACATGACATTGCAGCCGCCGACATTCTCTTGGAGGATACGCCGGTCGCACCAGCTCTCGCCCCCGTCGCGTGAGATCAGTCCCACAATGTTCGCCCCCGAGTCGTCACGACCCCCACCGTAGAACTCGGTGAAGGCCAGCAGATAGGAACCATCGCGCCGAACGAGAACCGAGGCCTCGGTGTTGCGCGGATTCTCGGAGGTCCCGGGTGCGGCCATGCTCATGGCGAGTGTCTGCAACGACGGTTTCATCTTTGCTCCTGTAGTGTCAATACGGAAAGTTCTGCCAAAGGGGAGTGTCATTCAGCATTTTTGGGGGTGCCCTGCATATGACGGATCGCCACATCGGGTGGAGCGACAACCACGCCTTTGGCGAGGCTATACGGGCTCTCAACCGGGGCGACAACAAAACAGCTATCGGGTTTCAAGTCATCCAGTGCAGTCCAGAACCCCCGTGTGAGTTTGGGAGCGACTGTTCCCTTCATCTCCAACACTGTCATGCGACGACCTTGAGTCACAACCAAATCCATCTCGGTTCCGGCGGCGGTCCGGTAATAGGAAAGCTCCGCATCGGGCAGGGCGGCAGCCACCTGTTCGATGACGTAGCTTTCCCACGACGCCCCGTACACAGGATGCGCAAGCAAATCATCGTGCGTGTCGATCCGTAGCAGACGGTGCAGGATGCCCGTGTCGCGAAGGTACACCCGGGGAGCCTTTACAAGACGCTTCTTGACATTTGCCGCAAAACTCGGGATGCGACGCAGCATGTAGGCGCCTTCCAGGATGTCAAGGTAGTGTGCGGCAGTCGTCCCCGACACTCCCAGCGATCCGGCAATCTTGGCGTGATTCCAAGTCTCGCCGTGGAAGTGAGCGCACATCTGCCAGAAACGCCGGAGAGTCAATGAGGGAACGTGTATCCCGAGCTGGGGGATGTCACGCTCCAGAAAGGTCAGGATGAAGTTGTCCAGCCAAGCCCGGCTCAGCTCGTCGTCCGGCGCGAGGTAACTCCCGGGAAACCCTCCTCGGTCCCACAGCGACATGCGTGCCCCCACTCCCAGCTCGTGCTCCCGAAACGGGGTCAACTCAATGTGCGCGATGCGTCCGGCAAGCGTTTCGGATGTCTGCCGGAGTAGAGTCGGCGAGGCGGAACCAAGCACTAGAAACTGACCAGGCCCACCCTCCGCGTCACATAGACTGCGGAGCACTGGAAACAGTTCGGGTGTGCGTTGGATCTCATCCAGACAAACGAGGCGTTCCGAATGGGGTTGAAGAAAATCTTCAGGATGCGCGAGCTTCGCTAGATCAGCGGGCCTTTCAAGATCGAGATACAGGCTGTCCGGCACAGTCCCTAGGAAAGCTTTGGCAAGAGTCGTCTTGCCGCATTGCCGAGGTCCGACAATCGCTGTTACCGGGAAATACGACGTGTATTTGGCCAGCAAATCCAGGGATGTTTTTCGCACGATCATGCTAGCAATCTACAAGGCGTCCTTGCGATTTGCAAGGAAGAATGGACGGTTCGTTACTCGCTCTGCGGTTCCGTGCGTTCCGCCTTTTCCCGCATGTCCATTGCCCAAATCTTCCGTTGTGTCTTGAAGACGAGCACGGGCAGCATGGCGAGCGACGCGCCCAGCGCCCAGGGCAGCACAGGCGCGATCCATGCTGTCCCCGCAAAGATGATGACGGTGTTGAGGAGGATGAAGACCAACCGGAGTTCCGTAGGCCCCACGCCTCCGTAGGTGATGTGAAACTCGCCCGTGGCACCGTATTCCAGCCAGGAGTTCACCTCGAATGCTCCATAGACAGGCACCATCACGAGCACGAGAGACGCCGATGGGGGAGGCAGGAGGAAGGCGTAGTGCCCAAAGACGCAGGCCATGAAGATGTAGTCGAGGAAGTGGTCCATGTAGAATCCCCAGCGCCGCAGCCCCGTGTCGCGATAGCGTCCGATGGAGCCGTCGAAAGCGTCGGTGAACCACTGCAGCGCAAGCATGACCGACGAAAGCCAGAGCCAATGACGGCAGCCCGTGCGCGCGGCCAGCCAGCCCGCGAGCAGAAGTAGCAGTGACCAGGCCACCGTCATCATGGTCAGGTGATAGGTCTCGATCCAGCGCGGGAAACGAGGTGTCCAGGCATTGATCAACCGCGTCTCCGGACCGGCAAGCGGCGATTTCATGGGGGCATGCTTGTCACCCGTGAAACGTTGACTTTCGCCCATGTCTCCCCCCTCGCTTATGGCACTTTTCTCGGAGGCCGCATCAGGACAGCACTTGCGTGTGCGAGACGCGTGGTCTTTTCTCGGTATCGCTATCGCTATGGTTTCGTGGTCCGCGCATCGGCGCAGGCGCCGACGCAGGAAAGCACACGCGGGCCTGCGCACTCCAAAAGAACCCGCTGCTCGGTCAAAAGAGCCAGCGCGCCTAGCGGGTCTCGTTGACAATCTCGGAAAGCACGTCGATGCTGTGTTCCCACTGGGAGTCGAAGCCGCCCTCGGGTTCGAAAGACATGCAGCCGTCGAAGCCCACCGCGCGGAAGGTGTCGCGGATGACGCGGTAGTCCACCAGGCCCTCTCCTGTGGGACAGTAGCGGAACGGACGTGGCGCGCCTTCAGGATCGGAGATGAAGGACTTGACGTGCACGTGCGTGACCTGCGGAGCCAGCAATTCGGCGGCCTCGTGAGAATCGCAGCCGGCCAGGATGAAGTTGCCGCCGTCGAAGGTGATGCGCATATTCGGACGACCGACCAGATCGACGCAGCGCTTCAACTCCGTGTGCGTATGGCACATGCGCCCCGCGTTCTCGATGCTGAAGGTCAGTCCGGCCTCGGCCGCGATGTCCGCAGCTTTCCCCAGTCCGTCCGCGTAGCGCAGCAATGCCTCTTCGCCCTCGTTGTTGTGCTGCCCACCGTGGCTGAACAGCTGCGTGATTCCCAGCTCCGCACAGGCATCGACGCCGCGGCGAATGGAGTCCAGCGATGTCTTTCGTTCCTTGGAATCTGGAGAGACCAGATCCGTGGGCACACAGTAGATGCTTGGCTCCAGCCCCAGATCGCCCAGCAGCTTTTTGATGCCGCCGACCGTCTCGCCGACGCTCTGCAGCATGCGGTCGAAGACATCCACCGCCTCAAGACCGTGCGACTTCCAGTTTTCCAGCGCCTTGCGCCAGTCCATGGGTTGTCCGTCCGGACCGCGGTCGGACATGAGCATGATGCCAGTTTTCATTGGGTATGTACTCCTTTTATGGAAAGAGGCGTTGCCGACCATGTGTGCCGACAACGCCCCCAAACCACTCGTTGTCTGCTCAGTCCATGTCCTCGATGAGCTTCAGGATGGCGTCCGGCTGACTCATGACCTTCTTCATGCCAGCGACATACTTCTCCATCAACTCCATGGTGTTGGGAGGAAAGACGCTGCCGAGGTATGCGTGTTCGGCGATGAATTGGATGGTGTTGGGGTAGTCTTCACCGCGATACTCGATCTTGCGGTTGTAATGCCCGCAGGTCCAGGGGCATCCCTTGCCATATCCGACCATGTCCTGGAAGACGGACTGGGCGGGGATGGGCATGCGCTGCCACTGCCCGAGGCCGACGCCCTCGGCCGCCAGCGCCTTCTGCACGGCGCCCTTGAACTTGTCCATGGGCACGTTGAGACCCAATTCCTGCGGACGGAACTCGACGATGTAGCTGAAGTAGACCGGCTCGCGGTCCGGCGGGGTCTTTGGTCCCTTGAGTCCGGGAATGTTGGCGAGTTCCGAGGTGAGGTATTTGGCGAATGCCTGGCGCGTGGCGTTGTTCTCCCCCAAATGCTTGAGCTGGGAGCGGCAGAGCGCGTTGACGAACTCGTGCTGACGTTACATCCAGCCGAGGCCGTAGGCGTTGTATTCGCGGTCCTCGCCATGAATGACCACTTCACCGAACTCGCGCAGCTTGCAGGCGATGCTGTAGGCGTTGTCATCGTTGGTGACGAAGAGGCCACCCTCGCCGCTGGACAGGCATTTGCTGCGGTTGGTGCTGAAGCCGGTGGCGTCGGCCATGGTGCCGATCGTCTGGCCGTTCCATTTACAGCCGTGAGCCTGGCAGGCATCGCCGAGAACCAGCAGACCGTGTTTCTTGGCGATGGCCATGACCGCGCCCATGTCCACGGGCATGCCGTGGATGTGAACGGGAAGAATCGCCTTGGTCCGGTCTGTGATCGCCGCCTCGATCTGGTCTGGATCGATGCTGTAGGTCTCCATCTCGATGTCCACGAAAATGGGAATGGCGTTGTGATGCAATACTGCGGCCGCCGTCGACCAGTAGGTGAAGGCGGGGATGATCACCTCGTCTCCGGGCCCGATGCCGAGAGAGGCGACCGCCATGTGCAGGGCGCTGGTGCCGCTGTTGGTGACCAGGCAGTGCTTGACGCCGATGAACTCCGCGAACTCCTCCTGCAACGCCACCGCATTCGGGGCGCTGGTGCCGTGCAGAATATTCGAGTCGAAGACGGACATTACGGCATCCCGATCCTCCTGCGTCAGCGGAGGCCACGTCTGAATCATTCCCTCGGGAACCGTTCGTTCGCCACCAAGGATCGCCAGTGTCTGCATGTCTTCACACTCCCAATTCGCGTAACTTGTTCAGATGACCAGATTCGTTCTGGCGCGAACTCCGCGCCCAGTTACGGCAAGGCTACCGTCCGTGCGGCGCGATGTCAAGGGCTAATTCCAAGCTTCCGCAACCCCTCGGTCTCGTGGAGGAAACGGCCGAGACGGCCCACTCCAGGCGGAGCGCGCTGCTTGGCCGAGTCTCGTGGAGGCGATGGTTCCTGCGGTAACTGACTAGTCACGAGCCTCACCCATCTTGACACGGGGGGACTTCAGCCCCTATCTTGCCTCTGTCTTTCACAGCCCCGGGTCTTCAAGGAGTTTTCTAGCCATGTTGCACATTGATTCTCCCTTCCACGGCGCCGTCCTCAACCACCGGACCGGACGGCAGGACGCCGACAGTCTGACCATCGAAGTGACCGGGACCGCGCCACTTGGGGCGCCGGTCGAAGTCAACGGCGTCGCAGCCACCCGGATCGGAGACCGATTCCGCGCGTCTGTGCGGATCTCGCAACGGGAGACGGATGTCACGGCGCGCTGCGCAACGGTCACGGGTGAGACCAATCACACCATTCGCGTGCTCTGGGACCGCCACTCGGAAAAGCGCTATCGTTTTTCCATCGACGACAACATCTTTTTCTTGCGCGATCTCGCACAAAAGCGCCCCGCTTCGCTGTTTGACTGCTTCTATCTGGACATTCTACGCAAGCTCCACCGCGAGTACGGCGCGAAGTTCACTGTGAATGTGTTCTTTGCCGCGGAGGATGGGTTTACACTGGCGGAAATGCCCGACACGTATCGCGGCGAATGGGCGGATAACGGGGACTGGCTACGCCTGGCCTTCCACGCATACGCCGAGTTCCCCGACCGGCCGTACCAGTACACCAGCGCGGAGAAACTGGCATCCGACTACGATCTGGTGGCCAACGAGATACTGCGCTTTGCGGGAGAGGACGCCTATGCACCCGCGACGGTGATTCACTGGGCCATGTGCGGGGCGTATTGCCTGCCCGCGCTGCGCGAGCGCGGCACCAATGTGCTCAGTGGCTTTTTCATGCGCGGCGGTTCGAAGTACGACATCAACTATCTGCTGGACGACGCGCGCAGCGAGTATCTCGGGCGGCACCATGCGCTGATGGACTTCGACAGTGGCATGCTCTTCTCCCACATCCCCCTCGTCTGCAACAACACCAGCGTCGAGGACACGGT